>JAIWNN010000157.1 GCA_020216805.1 Desulfarculus sp.
ACACCCGTCAGGGCATGTTCGTGGCCTTCCCCTACACCGTCACCAAGAACTTCTCGATTCACCCCGAGTTCAACTACTTCAACTACGGCGACGCCCTCAGCAACGGCAACGACAACGGCAACGAGTGGATGCTGGGCCTCCAGTTCCGCTTCGTCTTCTAGTCGCCTGATCCCGTCCTGAAAGCACCCCGCGCGGGCCGGAGGCTCTCCTCCGGCCCGCATCTTTGGGGAGGGCGGCCCGGAGCCGCTCTTGCCCGGGGTCGGGCTGGCATGCTAGGAATAAAAGAACAACAACATTCATCCATACCGCCGCCGTCGCCCGAGCCTTCCCTACTCCAACCGGCCACCGCCCGCGGTGCCCGGCCCGCGCGGAGAGGTGCGCCATGTCTTCTGCCAAGTCGTTACTTTCGCTGGCGATCATGGTTGTGTCCCTGCTCGCGTCCCTTCCGGCCCTGGCCAGCGGCCAGGCCCCGGCCCCCCTGGTCAGCTTCGGCGGCCGCCTACTCACCGACCTGGGCTACCACCACCTGGACGCCGAGCAGACCGCCAACCAGCGCCAGACGCTGACCAGCGCCTACGCCAGCCTGGCCGCCAACTCCTACCTGCGGGCCACCTTCACCAGCCCCGACCGGGTGGCCGGCGGCATGGTGGAGCTGGGGCTCAACTCCAAGCTGGGCAACGCCGAGGCCGCCACCCTGCGCTACGCCTACGGCTGGTGGCGATCCGGCCGTTTCCGGCTGCTGGCCGGCCAGGACGAGAGCTGGCTGGGCGGGCTCACCCACGCGCCCAAGCAGTTCCTGGGCACCAGCGAGAGCGGCAAGCTCTATCTCTGCCAGTGGGGCTTGCTCTATTCCGGACGCCAGCCCCAGGCCCGCCTGGAGTACCACCAAGAAAGTTGGGCCGCCTCCTTAGGCCTGGTCCAGCCCCTGGCCGAGCTGACCCCCCTGCAGAGCGGCGGGGTGACCACCGGCTCCCAGGCCCTGCCCGCCACGGTGGACATCCATGACCACCTGCCCCGCCTGGACCTGGCCTTCCAGTTCACCCTGGGCGGTCTTTGGCTGGGACCGGGGGTGGGCTGGGTCCAGCACCGTCTGGAGAACGCCCCGGGCCGCGACGACAACTTCACCAGTTGGGCCGCCATCCTGCCCTTCAAGTTCACCCACGGCCCCCTGACCCTCAAGGGCGAGCTCCACTGGGCCCAAAACAACGACTACGAGTGGTCGGGCAACATCCTCTCCGGCCTGCGCGGCCTGCCCCGCTCGGCGATCTTCCTCGGGCCCGACGGCTCCATCTCCGACACCCGCCAGGTGGGAGGCTTCCTGGCGGTGGAATGGAAGCCGACCGCCCAATGGGAGGTCACCGCCGGCCTGGGCCTGGAGCGGCTGACCAACGACGCCTGGAAGGACAGCGCCCATTACCCCCAGGACTCCTACACCCGGCGGGCCGTCTTCCTGGCCATCCCCCGCCAGGTCACCCCCAACTTCACCATCCATCCCGAGCTGGGGCTCTACCACTATGGCGACGACGTCCGCACCGGCCGGGCCTTTGGCGACGAGTGGCTGGCCGGGGTGCAATTCCGGTGGATCTTCTAGCCACGGCGCGGCTCCGCCGGACGCGCCGAACCCGGTTCTGGGCCAACGGCCGGGGGACGGCGATGGCCAGGGCTAGGCAAAGCCTACTAAAAGTCGTATTAAATGTAGGTATTTTTCATATTTTGGAAGCGACGCCCTTGACAACCCGCCCACTTTGCCATACACAGATTTGACCCGCTGTGCATCCGGGGCGATCCAGGCTCCGGCCGGCGGGTTGTTTCGCTGGAGAGAAATTCACGGGTTTATCCCGGCGGCGAGAGGGGCAAGGGTGGGTCCTGCCCCGGCCGCCGGCGCGAACCACGCGGGCTCCAGGATCGGCCCGCGACGCGGGGTCTGGCCGGCCTAGGGGAGGACGGCCCCGCGCCAATACCAAAGGTGGTCCTGCGATCAAGGACAAGGAGCAAGGAAATGAAGAAGGTCTCTCTGTTGGCGCCCGGGCCCACCCCGGTGCCCCCCCGGACCCTGCTGGCCATGGCCCAGCCCCTCATCCACCACCGGTCGGCCGACTTCCAGGAGGTCATCGGCCAGGTGCGGGCCGGCCTGAAGAAGATCTACCAGACCGCCAACGAGGTCCTGGTCTTCTGTAGCAGCGGCACCGGAGCCATGGAGAGCGCCGTCTCCAACCTGCTCAGCCCCGGCGACAAGGCCGTCGCCATCCGCGGCGGCAAGTTCGGCGAGCGCTGGTCCCTGTTGCTGGAGGCCTACGGCTGCCAGCCGGTGAACGTGGACGTGCCCTGGGGCCAGGCCGTGGACCCGGGCCAGGTGGAGGCCCTGCTGAAGGCCGATCCCACCATCAAGGCGGTCTACGTCCAGGCCCTGGAGACCAGCACCGGCGTGGACCATCCCATCCAGGCCCTGGCGCAGGTGACCAAGAACACCGGCGCGGTGCTGGTGGTGGATGCGGTCAGCGCCCTGGGCGCCTACTCCATCCCCACCGACCAGTGGGGCCTGGACGTGGTCATCAGTGGCTCCCAGAAGGCCCTGATGATGCCCCCAGGGCTGGCCTTCGCCTCCATCGGCCCCAAGGCCATGGAGCTGATGAAAAAATCCACCCTGCCCAAGTTCTACTTCTCCTGGGCCAAGGAGCTGAAGAACCAGACCGAGAACAAGGGGGCCTTCACCTCGCCGGTGACCCTGTTCATGGGCCTGCTGGACATCTTCAAGCTCATCGACGAGGTGGGCCTGGAGACCATCTTCGCCGAGACCGCGGTCCGCTCCCAGGCCTTCAAGGCCGCGGTGGCGGCCTGGGGCCTGGAGCTCTATTCCAAGCAGCGCCCCTCCACCGCCCTGACCGCGGTCCAATGCCCGGCGGGCATCGACGGCCAGAAGGTGGTGAAATGGCTGAAGGAAAAGTACGCCATCTACATCGCCGGCGGCCAGGATCAGGCCAAGGGCAAGATCTTCCGGGTGGCCCACATGGGCTACATCAACGAATTCGACACCCTCCAGGCCATCAGCGCCATCGAGATGGCCCTGAAGGGCCTGGGCCACGCCTTCGAGATGGGCTCCGGCGTGGCCGCGGCCCAGAAGATTTTCGGGGAGGCTTAAATCATGGCCATGAAGATATTGATCAGCGATCCCCTGGCCAAGGAGGGGGTCGAGATTTTCAAGAACGAGGGCTTCGAGGTGGAGGTCAAGACCGGCCTGTCCCCGGACGAGCTCAAGCAGGCCATCAAGGGCGTGGCCGGCCTGGTGATCCGCTCGGCCACCCAGGTCACCGCCGAGCTGTTGGCGGCGGCCGACGCCCTGAAGGTGGTGGGCCGGGCCGGCACCGGCCTGGACAACGTGGACATCCCGGCCGCCACCGCCAAGGGCGTCATCGTCATGAACACCCCCGGCCAGAACAGCAACGCCGCCGCCGAGCTGGCCCTGGGCCACATCTTCGCCCTCTCCCGCCACATCGCCCGCGGCCACCGCGGGGTCAAGGAAGGCAAGTGGGAGAAGAAGCAGCTGCGGGGTCGGGAGGTCAAGGGCAAGACCCTGGGCATCCTGGGCCTGGGCAACATCGGCCGCATCCTGGCCGAGCTGGGCAAGGGCGTCAAAATGGAGGTCATCGGCTACGACCCCTTCCTCTCTCCCGAGGAAATCAAGGCCCGGGGGGCCGAGCCGGTCAGCTTCGAGGAGCTGCTGGCCCGCTCCGATTACCTGTCCATCCACGTGCCCAAGACCAAGGAGACGACGGGCCTGTTCAGCGCCGCCAACCTGGCCAAGATGAAGGACGGGGCCTATCTGATCAACTGCGCCCGGGGCGGCATCGTCGACGAGGCGGCCCTGTGCGACGCCCTGGCCAGCGGCAAGCTCTCCGGCGCGGCCCTGGACGTCTTCGAGCAGGAGCCCCTGCCCGCCGACAGCCGCATCCTGTTCGCCGACGACCTGGTCTGCACCCCCCACCTGGGGGCCAACACCCACGAGGCCCAGGTCAACGTGGCCATCGCCGTGGCCCAGCAGATGAGCAAATATCTCAAGACCGGCGTGGCCGAGTTTGCGGTCAACGCGCCGAGGTGAAGAAAATAGCGGGGGAAACCCTTTTGTGCACAAAAGGGTTTCCCCCGAACCCCCTTCCCCAAAAACTTCGCGGCCCCTGGCGGGAAGCCAGGGGCCGCGAAGTTTGGGCGGGGTCTTGCCGGTTGCATGGCCGCGGGCGAGAATTTATAGTTTGAATGTCATGACGCCGGGCTGGTGGCGGCCTGGCCCAACCAAAGCTTCGGGAGGCTGGCGATGAGCGAGCAGGATCAGGGCTTCACCGTCAAGGACCGCCGCATCTTCAGAGAGGACGGCTCGCCCCGCGCGGAGGATTCGGCCCCGACCCAGGCCGCGCCCGCCCAGAAGCCCGAAGCCGCGCCCCAGGCCGAGACCGGCGGGCCGACCGAGGAGCCCAAACGCGAGCCGTTGCGTCTGCCCCCGGTGGATTTCTCCGGCCTGATCCTCTCCTTGTCCCACGCCGCCGCCCTGCACCTGGGCCTGTTGCCCGACGAGCAGGGCCAGGCCCGCCTGGACCCCGCCCTGGCCCGCCACACCATCGACACCATCGCCATGCTCAAGGACAAGACCCAGGGCAACCTGACCCCGGACGAGGAGCGCCTGATCACCGGCGTGTTGACCGAACTGCGCCTGGCCTTTGTCCAGGCCACCAAATAAGGTCCCCCGGACCGCCTCAAGGATGGCTGCCATGACCCCGATTGCGCGCGATCGACGCGGCTTGGCCCTGCTGGCCCTCCTGGCCGGGCTGGCGCTGCTGCTGACCCCGCCCCCCCCGGCCGCGGCCCAGGCCCGCCCCGACAGCTTCGCCGACCTGGTGGTCCAGGTCTCCCCGGCGGTGGTCAACATCCGCACCGTCAAGACCATCAAACGCGGGCCGGTGCCGGATTTCTTCCAGTTCCGCGGTCGGGGCGGCGACCAGGACGGCGGCGACCAGGGCGAGGAGATGCCCGATCTGCACGAGTTCTTCCGCCGCTTCTTCGGCGGACCCGGTCTGCCCGGCGGACCGGGCAACAAGGGCGGGGAGTTCAAGCAGCGTTCGCTGGGCAGCGGCGTCTTCGTCGATCCCCAGGGCTACCTGCTGACCAACAACCACGTCATCTCCGAGGCCGACGAGATCGTGGTGGTGATGAAGGACGGCCAGGAGGTCAAGGCCGAGATCGTGGGCCGGGACAAGAAGACCGACCTGGCCCTGCTCAAGATCAAGGGCAAGTCGGAACTGCCCTTCCTGCCCCTGGGCAACTCCGACCAGCTGCGGGTGGGCGACTGGGTTCTGGCGGTGGGCAACCCCTTCGGCCTGGAGAACACCGTCACCGCCGGCATCATCAGCGCCAAGGGCCGCATCATCGGGGCCGGGCCCTACGACGACTTTCTGCAGACCGACGCCAGCATCAACCCCGGCAACAGCGGCGGCCCCCTGATCAACCTCAAGGGCGAGGTGGTGGGCATCAACACCGCCATCGTGGCCCAGGGCCAGGGCATCGGCTTCGCCATCCCGGTCAACCTGGCCCGCCAGGTCATGAACCAACTGCGCACCACCGGCAAGGTGACCCGGGGCTGGCTGGGGGTCTACATCCAGCCGGTGACCAAGGAGTTGGCCGAGAAGTTCAAGCTGGAGGGCACCGACGGGGTCCTGGTGGCCGACGTGGTCAAGGACGGCCCGGCCGACAAGGCCGGCATCCAGCGCGGCGACGTGATCGTGGAATTCGAGGGCCGCCCGCTCAAGGACTGGCACTCCCTGCCCCGCCTGGTGGCCGAGACCCCGGTGGGCAAGGAGGTCAAGCTCAAGGTGGTGCGCGAGGGTCGCCCCCGGCCCGTCACCGCCGTCGTCGGCGAGCTGAAGGACGAGCAGCCCGAGGCGGCCAAGGCCGAGGAGCCGGCCAAGGTCCAACTGGGCCTGAGCCTGCAGAAGCTGACCCCGGAACTGGCCCAGCAGCTGGGCCTGCCCAAGACCAAAAAGGGCCTGGTGGTCACCGGGGTCCAGGCCGGCGGACCAGCCGAGGAGGCCGGCCTACGCCGGGGCGACGTGATCCTGGAGGCGGCCCAGAAGCCGGTGGAAAGCCCGGAGCAGTTCGCGCGGGTGGCCGGCAAGCTCAAGCCCGGCGAGGGACTGCTGCTGTTGATCCAGCGCCAGGAGGCCACCCAGTTCATGGTGATCAAGGCGCCCAAGGAATAGCTCCGGTGCGGCGGGCCGCGGGGCGCCGCCCCGCG
>JAIWNN010000072.1 GCA_020216805.1 Desulfarculus sp.
AAGAGCACCGCCACCGGCGGGATCATCTGGTCGGCCTCGATGCGCTTGAGCTGATCCAGGTTCAGGCCGGTCTCGTTGGCCAGGGTCTCCAGGGAAATGTCGCGGCTGGCGCGCAGACGCTTCAGGCGCTGTCCCACCGAAACCTTTTTCACATTGCGGGCCATGGGGCCTCCTCCGTGTCGCGCATGGCAGCGGCCAGAATCTGGTCGGCCGCCTGGTAGGGGTCGCGCCGTTTTTGGGCGATCTCCTGGGCCAGGACCGCCAGGCCGTCCTGGTCCAATCGGGCCTGCACCCGTTGCATCAGCCGAGCTTTGACCAATTCCAGCAACTCGGCCTGGGCCGCCCAACCCCGCCGAGCGGCCAAACGCCAGCCACCCTCGGCCAACAGGTGCGCCCGGTGGCGATCGAAGGCCGCCACCAGCTCGGGCAGGCCCCGGCCATCCACCGCGCAGGTCAGCACCACCGGTGGGGTCCAGCCCTGGTCGCGTCCATCTCCCCGGCCGCCCAGGGAGAGCATGGCCTCGATCTCTCCGGCGGTGCGGCCCGCGCCCTCGCGATCCATCTTGTTGACCACGAAGACATCGCCAGCCTCCAGCACCCCGGCCTTGATGGCCTGGATGTCGTCGCCCATCCCCGGCACCACCACGATGGCGGTGGTGTCGGCCATGCGGGCGATCTCCACCTCGTCCTGGCCCACGCCCACCGTCTCGATCAAAATCACGTCCTTGCCCATGGCGTCCAGCACCGCCGCCACCCCGCGGGTGGAGGCGGTGAGCCCGCCGAATTGCCCCCTGGTGGCCAGCGAACGGATGAAGACCCCGGGATCGCAGGCATGTTGTTGCATCCGAATGCGGTCGCCCAGGATGGCTCCGCCCGAGAAGGGGCTGGTGGGGTCCACCGCCACCACCCCCACCGTGAGGCCACGGGCCCGCCAGGCCCCCACCAGGGCGTCGGTCAGGCTGGACTTGCCCACCCCCGGCGATCCAGTAACCCCCACCAGCCAGGCCCGGCCGGTGTGGGGGTGCAAGAGGCCCAGCACCGACGCCGCCCCGGGCAGGCCGTCGTCGATGGCCCGCATCAGGCGCGCGGCCGCGCGCACGTCCCCGGCCAGAATACTGCGGGCGGTGTCTTCCGGTCTGGCGCTGGCGCTCATGGGGGCGAGAACCTCCTGGCTGGCGCACTTGGCGCCGCAGCTACCTTTATAGCACAACCCATGGCGGGCGTGAGCCGCCTAAGCCGGCCGACGGCCCTCCACGAAGGGCACCTCGAAGACCTTGGGGTGCATCACCGGGCCATGGCCGAAATAGCCATCCTCGCCGAAAAGCTCGCCGTGATCGGCGGTCACGATGATCCAGGCGTCGGCCGGCAGCTTGGCGTAGAGCGCCGGCAACAGCCCGTCCACCGTCTCCAGCGCCCGCACCTGGGCCTTGCGCAGGCAGGCCATCTCGGCCGGGTCAAAGCCAGGTCCGACCGCCACCGGCTCCGCCGCGTGGGCCAGGTCCTTGACCACCCCATGCAGGCCGTGCAAGCGCGGCGCGTCCTCGGGCGGCAGCAGGTAGGGATAGTGGGTCTCGCCTAGGTTCAGGAACCAGAAGCTGGGCCGGCCGGGATCGAAACTCATCTGTTGGATCATGCCGGCGAAATCGGCGTGGCTGGCCATCAGGCGGTAGTCGTCGAAACCGGTGGCGAAGACGGTGTGCTGGTTCAGCACCGGCAGGCTGACCCGCCCCAGGGTGCGGTAGCCCAGGCGCTTCAGGGCGGTGGGCAGGTTGAGCTGGGGCAAAAATCCCGCGAACTCCAGATCCGGCGCGCCCAGGCGCTCCCGCCAGCTCAGCAGCTCTTGCCGGTAGACCTCCGAGGCGTGCACCCCCGGCGGGCTGACGTGGGGCAGCAGGCCCATCAACAACACCTGATGGGCCGGCGAAGTCCAGGAGGCATAGGCCCACCGCCGCTCCACCACCCCCAAGCGGTCAAGGTTCGGCGTCGCCGCCGCCTCCCAGGTGTCATACCGGCAGGAATCCAATACTATATATACGACATCATTCATGGTTGGCGTCTCGCGGGAAGAGAGTGTGGGGGAACCCTTTTTGCTGCGCAAAAAGGGTTCCCCCAAGCCCCCTCCTAAAACGGCCGCGCCAAAGGCGCTGCGCGCCTTTGGCTGGGGGGTGGTGGCGAGACCAGCGGCTACCGCCCGCTGGCATGATTCCGTCTCCGGTCCGGAGTCCGGGTAAGGTCTATCAGGCCCCACCCCGGCTTTCTCTTGGGGAAGGGGGTCAAGGGGGGAACCCCTTTTCTTTGGCCCCCAAAGAAAAGGGGTTCCCCCCTTGATTCTCCCCTCACTCCTTCCTACTTACCCTTCAGCAGGTTGCGGGCGATGACCAGACGCATGATTTCGTTGGTGCCCTCGTAGATTTGAGTGATCTTGGCGTCGCGCATGTGGCGTTCCATGGGGTATTCGCGGCAGTAGCCGTAGCCGCCCAGGATCTGGACGCCCTCGATGGCCGCAGCCATGGCCGCGTCGGAGGCGAACATCTTGGCCATAGCCGCCTGCTTCTCGAAGTGCATGTGCTGGTCTTCCATCCAGGCCGCGCGCAACAAGAGCAGCTCGGCCGCGTCCAGGGCGGCCGCCATGTCCGCGAGCTTCCACTGGATGGCCTGGAAGGTGGCGATGGGCTTGCCGAACTGCTCGCGGGTGCTCGCGTATTCCAACGACTCTTCCAAGACCGCGCGGCCGATGCCTAGGGCCTGGGAGCCGATGCCGATGCGACCGGAGTCTAGGGTGGTCAGCATCTGCTTGAGGCCCGATCCGGGGGTGCCCAGGATGTTGGCCTTGGGGATGCGGGCGTCTTCGAAGACCAGCTCCGAGGTGCCCGAGGCGCAGATGCCCATCTTCTCTTCGACCCGACCCACCGAGAAGCCCTTGGTGTTCTCGAAGTCGACGATAAAGCAACTGATGCCTTTGGATCCAGCGGCCTTGTCGGTCACCGCGGCGATGACGCCATAGCTGGCCACGTTGCCGTTGGTGATGAACTTCTTCTCGCCGTTGAGCACCCACTCATCGCCGTCCAGCACGGCGGTGGTGCGCATGGCCCCGGGGTCGGAGCCGGCCCCGGCCTCGGTCAGCCCGAAGCAGCCGATTTTCTGGCCGCTGGCCACCGGGGTCAGGAAGGCCCTTTTCTGCTCTTCGGTGCCAAAGGTCATCACCGGATAACAGTAGAGCGAGTTGTTGACGCTCATGATGACGCCCACGCTGGCGTCGCCGCGGCTGATCTCGCTCAGGCCCACCACGTAGCTGACATAGTCCAGGCCGGCGCCGCCGTACTGTTCGGGCACGGCGATGCCCATGAAGCCCAGCTCGCCCAGGGCGGCGCAGGCTTCGGCCGGGTGGGCGTGACTGGCATCGAACTGGGCGGCCTGGGGTTTGAGCATCTCGTCGGCCAGGCGGGCCGCGGTCTCCTTGACCATCTTCTGTTCTTCGGTAAGGGCGAAGTTCATGACATTCCCTCGCATGAATGACGGTGGCGGGCGCCGCCTGGATGGTGGTCCTTCAGCTCTCCGGCTTTCGGGCTGCGGATGCGCGCCGGTGGGGCCGGGCGATGGCTTCCCGGAGCGGCCGCTCCGGGAAGCCGACAAATGGACTTTACTTGCCGCCGGTGAAGTTGGCCTTGCGTTTCTCCAGGAAGGCGGTCATGCCTTCCTTCTGGTCCGGGCTGGCGAAGCAGGTGGCGAAGCACTCGGCCTCCATGGGCATGGCCCGCTCCAGGGGCAGGTCGCTGCCGGCGTCCACCAGGTACTTGATGGCCCGGGTGCTGACCTTGCCTTTTTGGGCGATGAGCTTGGCCGTCTTCATCACCGCGTCCATCAGCTCCTCGGCCGGGAAGACCTTGTTGACCAGGCCGATCTCCTTGGCCTCGGCCGCGTCGATGATCACCCCGGTCAGGCACATCTCCTTGGCCCGGGCCTTGCCCACCAGGCGGGTCAGGCGCTGGGTGCCGCCAAAGCCGGGAATGATGCCCAGGTTGATCTCGGGCTGGCCGAACTTGGCGTTGTCGGCGGCGTAGATGAAGTCGCAGGCCATGGCCAGCTCGGTGCCGCCGCCCAGGGCGAAGCCTTTGACCGCCGCGATCACCGGACGGTCCAGCTTCTCCAGGCGGAATAAGACGTTCTGGCCCATCAGCGAGAACCTGCGGCCTTCCAGGGCGGTCATCTGCACCATGGCGGCGATGTCGGCCCCGGCCACGAAGGCCTTGTCGCCCGCGCCGGTGATCACCACGCATTTGACCGTGTCGTCGGCCTCGACTTGGTCGATGGCCTGGTCCAGCTCGGCCACCACCTGGGGGTTGAGGGCGTTCATGGCCTTGGGACGGTTGATGGTGATGGTGGCCACGCCGTCCTGGGCCTCGTAAATGATGAACTCGTAAGCCATGCCTTATATCCTCCCCGGAATTATTGCCGCTCTCCGGTTGGGCGCGTCGTTTGGTGGGGCAAGCGCACTCGCGCCTTCCCGCCAGGGTTTTGGAAAGATGGTCCGGGGGAACCCTTTTGACCACAAAACGGTTCCCCCGGTTGCCTGCTTCCCTTATCGCTCCACGATCATGGCCGCTCCCTGGCCGCCGCCGATGCACAGGGTGGCCAAGCCGGTCTTGGCGTCGCGCTTGATCATCTCGTAGATCAGCGTGACCAGGATGCGCGCGCCGCTGGCGCCGATGGGGTGGCCCAGGGCGATGGCCCCGCCGTTGACGTTGACGATGTCGCGGTTGAGCCCCAATTCGCGGATGACCGCCTCGGCCTGGGCGGCGAAGGCCTCGTTGGCCTCGATCAGTTGCAAGTCGCCCACGCTCATGCCGGTCTTCTTGAGCGCGGCCCGGGTGGCGGCGATGGGTCCCAGTCCCATGTAGGCCGGGTCCACGCCACCCCAGCCGTAGCCCTTGATCTTGCACAGCGGGGTCAGGCCCAGGGACTTGGCCTTCTCGGCGGTCATGACCACCAGGGCGGCCGCGCCGTCGTTGATGCCGCTGGCATTGCCGGCGGTGACGGTGCCGCCCTTCTTGAAGGCGGGCGGAACCTTGGCCATGGCCTCGGCGGTGGAGCCGAAGCGGGGGTGCTCGTCGGTGTCGCAGACCTTGGGATCGCCCTTCTTCTGGGGGACCAGCACCGGCACGATTTCGTCCTTGAAGCGGCCGGATTTGATGGCCGCCTCGGCGTTGAGCTGGCTCTTTAGGGCCAGCTCATCCTGGGCCTCGCGGGTGATGCCGTATTTCTCGGCCACGTTCTCGGCGGTGATGCCCATGTGGTAGCCGTTGAAAATGTCGGTCAGGCCGTCGAAGACCATGTAGTCGATCATCTTGCCATCGCCCATGCGCTGACCCCAGCGGGCCTTGGGCAGCAGGTAGGGCGCCTGGCTCATGTTCTCGGTGCCGCCGGCGACCACGATTTCGCTGTCGCCGCACATCACCGCCTGCGCGGCCAGCATGACGCTCTTCAGCCCCGAGGCGCAGACCTTGTTGACGGTGAAGGCGTTGGCCTCCTGGGGGATGCCCGCGCCCAACTCCACCTGGCGGGCCACGTTCTGGCCCAGACCGGCGCCTAGCACGTTGCCGTAGATCACCTCGTCCACCTGGGTCGGGTCCACCTTGGCCCGCTCCAGGGCGGCCTTGACCGCGGTGACGCCCAACTGGACCGCCGATACCTCGCTGTACATGCCGCCGAAACGGCCCACCGCGGTGCGAGCCGCGCCTACGATCACAACTTCCTTCAACATGATTTGAGCTCCTTGGTAACGTCGTGCTGCATGTGGCGGGGCGCTGGGCCCCGATTGGAGTCGCCGGTCCCTTGGCTTGCCAACCCCTCGACAAGAGCCGGGACCAACATTGCCGCAGATGTGATATTGGCGATCGCGGCCGGCCGCGTCCTCGACTCAATCATGACGGACCTCATCTCGCCGCTTCCGCTGTGCCCAAAAAAACCGGGGCGCATCTGGGCGCTCCGGGAGATCAGAGGTTCTCCACGATCAGCGAGACCGCCTCGCCACCGCCCAGGCACAGGCTGGCCATGCCTAGGTGGGCGTCGCGGTCCTTCATGGCGTAGATCAGGGTGGTCAGCACCCGCGCGCC
Organism: Desulfarculus sp.; assembly: GCA_020216805.1. Taxonomy (GTDB): domain Bacteria; phylum Desulfobacterota; class Desulfarculia; order Desulfarculales; family Desulfarculaceae; genus JACRDC01. The sequence goes on from JAIWNN010000072.1 coordinate 6,114, forward strand.
CGAGGCCCCGATGGGATGGCCGATGGACAGGGCCCCGCCGTAGACGTTGATCCGGGCCGGGTCCAGGTCCAGGGTGCGCTGCACGGCGATGGACGAAGCCGCGAAAGCCTCGTTGATCTCGTGCAAATCGATGTCCTTGGGCTCCAGGCCCTGCTTGCCGCAGACCTTGGGGATGGAATAGATCGGGGCCACCAGGACGTACTTGGGGTCGATGCCGGCCGCGCCCTGGGCCCCCACCTTCACCAGGGGCTTGACGCCCATGGCCTTGGCCCGGTCCACGCTCATCAGCACCACCGCCGCCGCGCCGTCGTTGAGGCTCGAGGCATTGCCGGCGGTGACGGTGCCTCCGTCCTTCTTGAAGGCCGGCCGGAGCTTGGCCAAAAGCTCGGGCGAGGACTGGCGCAGGCCCTCGTCGCGATCCACCAACTTGGGCTCGCCCTTCTTCTGCGGGATGGAAACCGGAACGATCTGAGCCTTGAAGCGCCCCTCCGCGTCGGCCCGCCAGGATTTGCCGTAGGAATCCAGGGCGAAGGCGTCCTGGTCGGCCCGGGTGACATGGTATTTCTCGGCGCAAAGCTCGGCGCTCATGCCCATGTGAAAGTCGTTGAGGTGGTCCCAGAGGCCGTCGTGGATCATGGAGTCCACCACCTTGCCGTCTCCCATGCGCTGGCCGGCGCGCTGGTTCATCAGCAGATAGGGCGCGCGGGTCATGGACTCCATGCCGCCGGCCACCACCACCTCGGCGTCGCCGCAGGCGATGGCCTGGGCCCCCAGCATCACCGCCTTGAGCCCCGAGCCGCAGACCTTGTTCACGGTGATGCAGCCCACCTGAACCGGCAGGCCGGCGCGCAGCATGGCCTGGCGGGCCGGATTCTGGCCCAGTCCGGCCGGCAGCACGCAGCCCATGATCACCTCGTCCACGTCCTGACCGCTGACGCCGGCCCGAGCGATGGCCTCGTTGATGGCGATCACGCCCAGATCCAGGGCGGTCAGGTCGGCGAAGGCTCCCATGAAAGCGGCGACGGGGGTGCGGCAGGCGCTGACGATCACAACTTCTTTCATTGGGCGTACTCCATCGGCAAACTTGCCGCGGTTTTCTAGTCGGCCGGGGCCGGCGAGAAGAAGGGGGTGGGTATGACCCGCCGCACCCGGGCCAGGGAGACCAGACCGGGCTGTCCTCCGCCCAGGCCGGCGGCCTCCAGGTAGAGCCGGCCATCGCGCAACAACAGGCGTTGGGGGTCCACCGTCAACTCCGGCGACTGGCCGCCCTCCAACTCCAGCACCACCCGGCGGCCCTCCTCGATGGCTGGCAGCAAGGCGGACAACACCTCGGGAGCACAACCGAAACCGTCTTGCACCACCACCTGGTCCAGGGTTTCGCCGAACTGCTCGCGCAATTCCTCGGGCAACTGGCTCACCAGGGTGCGCAACCCGGCCAGGGCCCCAAGGGCGAGGGCGAAGTCGCTGAGCCGGGTGAGCTGGCGCACCGCCAGGATCAGAGCGAAGAGGTCGGAGAGGCTCAAACCCCTGACGTTGAAAGTCAACTCCTTGTCCAACACGAACCCGCCATTCTGGCGCGAGTGGTGGAAGGAGAACCCCATCCCGGCCAGTCGGTCACGGTCCTTGTAAAGCTGGCGGCGGGAAATCTGGTGGCGCCGGCACATTTCCTCAAGGCTGCGGCGAGGATGCGCCTTGATGTCGCAGATGATTCCCATGAGTCGGGCCAGCCGACGGCTGTTCATGGCCACTCCCGGGTGACAACCATCTTTTCATAGCCGAGTTGGATGGGCAAGTCAAGGCGAGCCGGCCGCGGGCGCAAGACGAACCCCGCTTGATTCTAACCGCGCGATCCGACGGCGCATGCGCGGTAACGCACCGGCGGCGGCCTCAAGTGGCCGGATCCACCGGCAGCAGCAGCCGGAAGCCAACCCCCCGGCCGGGTCGGTTGTCCACCATCACCCCGCCGCGGTGGTTGCGGGCCACGCCCAGAACCAAAGGCAAACCCAGGCCCCTACCCGGCAGCTTGGTGGTGAAGAAGGGCTCGAAGATGCGGTCCAGATGGGTCGGGTCCACCCCGGGACCATCGTCCTCCACCTCCAGATAGACATAGTCCCCCGGAGGATGGTCCTGACCGGGCAGGGCCTTCTCCCACTGGTCCGGTTGGGGCCGGGCCAAGCCGGTGCGCACCCAAATCCGTCCCCCCTTGGGCTCCAGGGCCTCGCGGGCGTTGGCCAACAGGCTGGCCAGGGCCTGCTCGATCTGCTCCGGGTCTCCGGAGATGGTTGGCAGCTCCCGAGCCAGTTCCAGACGCGGCCGGATTGGCTCCGGCCAATCGCGGGTGAGACGCCCCAGGAGAACCGCCACCAGGTCGCTGAGATCCACCGCCGCTGGCACATAGGGCAAGTGACCGGAATAGGCCAACATATGATGTGATATGTTGCTGGCGCGCAGGGCCTCGGCCAGGGCCAGGTCCAAGTTCGAGCGTAACGGCGAAGCCTCCGGAAGGTCCATCATCGCCAATTCCAGCCGGCTGATCACTACTTGCAGGCGGTTGTTGAAGTCGTGGGCCACCCCGGCGGCCATCACTCCCAGGCTTTCCAAACGCCGGGCCCGCTCCAGGCGGGCTTCCAGCTCCCGCCGAGCCTGTTCGGCCCGGATCAGGCGGTCGATGTCCTCGATCACCGGCAGCAGGTGCAGGGGCTGACCCCGGTGATCCAACACCAGACGCAACCAGATTCGCCCCCAGACCACCCGCCCGTCGGCGCGCAGGAAGCGCTGATCCTGGCCGACCGGCTCCACCTCCCGGGCCACCAGGCGGCCCAGATGGAGCCGGAAGTCTTGGCGGTCGTCGGGATGGGTCACCTCATCCAGACCCAGGCGCAGCAATTCCTCCCGCTCCCGGCCCAGGAAGCGGCACAGCTCGGGGTTGACGTTCAAAAAGCGCTGGTCCAGCGAGAGGACCGCCGAGCCAATGGGCAATTGGTGAAAAAGCATCCGAAAACGCTGCTCGCTGGCGCTTAGCTCTCGTTCGGCGCTTTTGAGCCGGGTGACATCGCTGAGGACATTGACGCTCCACCGCTGGCCATCGATAGTTATCTCTTCGGCGTTCCAGACGAATTCTCGCAGACTTCCATCCTTCATCCGCAGGGTCACCTCGGCGTCCGTCAATCGGCCCCGCTCGCGCAGGCGGGCCAGCAGTTGGCGGCGATGGTCCAGGTCGGGCCACAGACCCAACTCTCGCGCGGTGTGGCCCACCACTTCCTGGTAATCGAACCCGGTGACGCGCAAAAAGGCCTGGTTCACCTCGAAAAAGCGCTCGTCCTCAAGGGCGTTGATCGCCACCCAGACCGGGCTGGCGCGGAAGGCCTTGGCGAACTTATCCTGCGAAACCCTTAAGTGTTCCAGCAGTTCCCGCCGCTCGGTGATGTCGTCCAGGATTCCAAGATAGCCTTCCACCGCGCCTTGGGAATCCCGCAGCGGCTGGACCCGGGCCAGGGCCCAGACCAGACGGCCCTGGGGGGTCGACAGACGGATCTCCCCCTCGAAGCCCCCCCGCTCCCTGGCCACCCGCCGCCATCGTTCATCGATCTCGGTTCTTTCCTCGGGGTGCAGAACCCCCTCCCAACCACGTCCCAGGGACTCCTCCCGGCCCAATCCGGTGATGTCGCTCCAACGCTGGTTGACATAGGCGAAATGACCATGGGGGTCGGAGAGGAAGATGCCCACCGGGGCCAGGTCGGCCAAAGCCGCGAACCGCTCCACGCTGGCCTCCAGGGCCTCGGCCGCGGCCCGCTCGCAGCTCAGGTCGCGCCCCAGCACCAGCACCCGCCCCAGGCCGGGATAGGGCACGGCGCTCCAGCCCAGCCACACGCCGCGACCGTGATGGT
>JAIWNN010000073.1 GCA_020216805.1 Desulfarculus sp.
CCAGCACCCGCACCTGACGCGAAAGATTGGTCAGGCGGGGCCATTGCTCCTGGACCATCCGGCTCAGCCGCTCCCTTTCCTCCGGCGGGGCCAAATCGCAGATCGGCCGTCCCCGCAGTTGCTCCTGGCTGAAGCCCAGCAGTTTCAGCGCGGCCGGATTGGCGGCCAGGATGCGCCCCTCGTGGTCCAGAACCCACATCAGGTCCTGGCTGGCGAGAAAGAATCGGTCCAGGGTCTTTTGATCCCGGCGCCGAAGGGCCAACTCGGCCCGGCAGCGGTTCAACTGGCGGCGCAGCGGCTGGCGCGGGTGGCGAGGGGTCATCATGGACGGCATGGGCCTGTTCTCCGGAGAGTGATGGTCCTGGGGATGATCCGCTGGCGCGGGTGGCCGTGCGCGGCCATCTCGCCGGGAAACATATGGTCCTACATGGAATTTTAGGTCATTGGGCGCTGGCGATGAAACCCGATAACCGATCCGGACGGGTTGGAGTCGAAGGTGGAGCGGACGAGCACCGCCGGCGGACCGGTCCGGTCATCCGGCGGGAACCGTTCGGGAACGGGGACGAATTGTCATCCTATATTGGAACCTTGACCGTCATTGGCCCGGCTGCTAGATTTCCCGGCACCAAGTCCAGATGCGCCGCAACTCAATCTTACTGGCCCCCGACGGCCGGTGGCGAGGCCAAGCATGGCGAAGCAGAACATCGACCTTAGCGTGAACGGCTTCACCTACCGCGTGGCGGTGGAGCCTTGGCGAAGCCTGGCCGAGGTCTTGCGCGAGGAGTTGGGCCTGACCGGAACCAAGGTGGGTTGCAACCAGGGCGACTGCGGGGCCTGCACCGTCCTGATCGACGGGCGGGCGGTCAGCTCCTGCCTGACCCTGGCGGTGGAGGCCCACCAGCGCCAGATCACCACCATCGAGGGCCTGGCCACCTCTCCGGATCACCTGCATCCCCTCCAACGAGCCTTCATCGACCATGGCGCGGTCCAATGCGGCTTCTGCACCGCTGGCATGATCCTGAGCGCCAAGGCCCTCCTGGACCAGAACCCCGAACCCAGCGAGGAGGAGATCCGCCAGGGCATCGCCGGCAACCTCTGCCGCTGCACCGGTTACGTCAAGATCGTGGAGGCCATCTCCGCCGCCGCCCAGACCCTGCGCGGCGCCCGGGAGGAGCGCTAGCCATGGCCATGCCCCACTTCGAGCACCACCAGCCCACCAGCCTGGAAGAGGCCCTGGACATCCTGACCCGCCACGGCGCAGAGGCCAAGCTAATGGGTGGCGGCACCGACCTGGTGATGAAGATGCGCGCGGGCGCGCTGGAGCCGCGGCACGTGGTGAGCCTGGGACGGGTGGCAGGTCTGAACCGCATCTCCTACCGCGATGACGACGGCCTGGTCATCGGCGGCTCCACCCGCATCAGCGAAGTGGCGGCCCACCCCGAGGTGCGCCGCCACTATCCAGCCCTGGCCCACGCCTGCTCGGTGATGGCGACCCCCCAGATCCGCAACATGGGCACCGTGGCCGGAAACCTGGCCAACGCCGCCCCCAGCGCCGACACCGCCGCCCCCCTGCTGGCCTATCGCGCCAGCGTGGTCCTGGTGGAGCGCGGCGGTCGCCGCCAGGTCAAGCTCACCGACTTTTTCAAGGGTCCCGGGCTGACCGACCTGGAGCCAGGCGAAATCCTGGAGGCGATCCGGGTACCCGCCCCGCCCAACCGTTGCGGCTCGGCCTATCAGCGCCTTTCCGAACGCAGCCAGGTGGACATCGCCGCCGTGGGCGTGGCCGGCTTCGTGGCCCTGGACCTGGCCGGGGCGATCATCGGCGCGCGCCTGGCCTTGAGCGCGGTGGCCCCCACTCCGGTGCGTTGCCCCGAGGCCGAGGCGCTGCTGGAGGGCCAACTCCCCACCCCGGAGCTGTTGCGTCGGGCCTCGGTGGCCTGCGTGCGGGCCTCGCGCCCCATTGACGACCTGCGGGCTTCGGCCAACTACCGCCGCTCCATGGTCCAGGTCCTCTCCCTGCGGGTGCTGGAGCAGTGCCTGGCCCTGGCCAAGGGCGAATCGACCCCGCGGGTCTGAGCGCGGATCAGGCCCGCCACGATCAAGCACGGGCCAAGCCGTTGCCGGCGTTTGACATCCAGACTCCCTCCGCCTAAGCTGGGAGAACACCACCGCTGGTGCCCCACTCGCCGGAGAGGAGCCAGTGCCCACCACTCCCCAGTTCAAGCAGCGCCTCAAGCTGGCCATCCTGCTGTTGTTGTTCGCTATTGTAACCCTTCTCCACTACAGTCGTTTCTTCGATCCCAGGCTGCAAGAGATCTTCGTTCGCGACCTTTTCCTGGCCCCCATGCTCCTGGGCGCGTTCTGGTTCCGCCTGAGCGGGGCCTTGGTGGTGGGTCTGCTGACCACCGCGGCCCTGACCCCCGCGATCTGGCACAACTTGCAAAGCGATCCCTACCTAATGATGGTGGATGGCCTGGAGATCGCCCTCTATTTCACGGTGGGCTTGGCCCTGGGCCTGCTGCGCGACCGCGAGCGCCGCCAGTTGCGCCAGATCCGCCAGGCCGAGTCCCTGGCGGCCATGGGGCGGGCGGTCTCGGCCCTGGCCCACGACATGAAAACCCCCCTGATTGCCATCGGCGGCTTCGCGGCCCAGGTGCGCCGTCACCTCCCGGACCAGAGCCCCGACGCCTGCAAGCTGGACATCGTGATCGGCCAGACCCGGCGGTTGGAGCTGATGGTCCGCGAGATGCTCGATTTCTCCCGACCGGTGCGCCTGAACCCCGCTCCCATCGATCCAACCGCCCTGGTGGAGGAAACCCTGCTCCTGGCCGAACCCCTGGCCGCCAAAGGCCAGGTGCGCCTGCGATCCCAGTGCGCCGTCAGACCAAACCTTCTGCTGCTGGATCGCGACCACCTGCAACGGGCGCTTCTCAATCTTCTGGCCAACGCGGTGCAGGCCTCGCCCATCGGCTCGGAGGTGCTGGTCAGTCTCTCCTGCCATGAAAGCAAGCCCGAATTGCGCCTGGAGGTCAGCGATCAGGGCCACGGCATCCCGGCCGAGCTGCGGACCCAGGTCTTCAGCCCCTTTTTCACCACCAAGCGCGAGGGCACCGGTCTGGGTCTGGCTATCGCCCGCAAGATCATCGAGGCCCATGGCGGCCGCTTGGAAATGCGCGACAACCAACCCCGGGGCATGGTCTTCAGCCTGGTGCTGCCCCTGACCCTGGCCCAGCCTCCGGCATGACGCGGCGCGGCGGTCAGGGCCCCAACTGGCTCATTGGCGGCCTGGCGCTGCTGGCCCTGGTCCTGGCCGGGGCCGCGCCCGGGCCCGCCCCGGCCGGCCCCGGGCGCCCCATCCGCGACGAACCCCGTCTGTCCCTTAACCAGACCATGGACTATCGCCAGCGGGTGAGTGCCGACCAGGCCCAGGGCGAGGCCCAGATTAGGGAGCTCGTCGCCACCGCCGCCTTCGAGGAGTTGTGGGCCTTCCTGCCCGCCCAGGATCAGTGGCTGGAGATCGGCTGCTGCGAGCGACTGACCGCGGCCGGCAGCTACGTGGGGGTGGAGGCGTACGTGCTGGACCTGATGGCCCGGCATGCGGAGATGGCCATCTACCACGTCCACCCCCACACTCGTTTCCAGAAGGAGAACTACACCGCCGCCAAACGGCGGCAGAAGGTCCTGGAGGAAGCCCTGCCCTCCCTGCCGGACATGGAGGCCATGCTCAGCCTGACCCAGGCCCAGCGTCGCCTGCGGCCCGACGGCCGCCTGGCCTGGCGCATCGTCAGCCGCCACGGCGTGACCGAGTATGGCCTGGCCCGGCCCGACGACCCCCTGCCGGAGGATCCGGACCTGCGGCCCTTCGCTTTCTCCCGCCTGGGTCTGGAGGAGCTGGAGGACGCCCCCGAGGACCTGGAGGCCAACCGGGCGCTGATCGGCCGGGCCTGCGCTGATCTGAGCCGGCCACCGTTTCGGGTGACGTTCCGACCGTGGTAGACGACGGTTGTCCCGGGATGGTCAGAGCGATGGCCGGCCGCCGGCGGCCGCGCCTCCGCGGACCGGCCGCCGGCCGGGCTGGCCTCTAGTCGGGGCAGGCGTGGTTGCGGCTCTCGCGGGCCTTCTCGGCCAGGCGCATCTGGCGCCGGCACTTGGCCTCTTGGTTGCGGCGCTTCTCGTCCTCGGTCTCCAGGATCAGCTCCGGCACCGGGCAGGGCTTGCCCTGGGCGTCCAGGGCCACGAAGGTAAGATAGGCGCTGGCGGTGTGCCGCACCTCGCCGGTGCGCAGGTCCTCGGCCTCCACCCGCACCCCCACCTCCATGGAGGTCCGGCCCACCATGTTCAGGCTGGCCTTCAGGAGCAGCAGATTGCCGACGTAGACCGGGTGGTGGAAGTCCAAGCGATCAAGGCTGGCGGTGACACATGTGGTGCGGGCGTGGCGGATGGCCACCACTCCGGCGGCGGCGTCGATCAGCTTCATGATCACCCCGCCGTGGACGTTGCCCATGGGATTGGCGTCCTGGGGCAGCATCTCCTGGGCCAGGACCTGCTTGGTTTCGCTTACGGTTCGTGCTTGCATCATCTTTCCTCGCTGCCGCCGACCGCGCCCCGCGGCCGGTGCTGAAATGAGCCTGATTCAATCATACACGCGGCTCGAGCCCGCGTCCTAAAGGTTAAGGAGCATTTCATGGCCCACGCCAACCTGGCCAAGCTCGTCTGGACCGGATACCAGCCTGGAGTCATCGGCCAGGTCACGGCCCTGCACGCCATATATTATGCCCGACATTGGGGCTTCGACCTCTCCTTTGAATCCCAGGTGGCCCGGGAACTGAGCGATTTCCTCTGCGCCTTCGACCCGGCCCGGGACCTTTTCCTGGCCGCCTGGGACGGCAGGGATCTGGCTGGGGCGGTGGCTCTGGACGGCCACTCCACTCCGGAAGAGGGCGCCCGCCTGCGCTGGTTTATCGTGGACGAGGCCTGGCAGGGCCGGGGCCTAGGGCGGGAGCTGCTGCGAAGGCTTTTGGAATTCGCCCGCGCCGCCGGCCACCGACACCTCCACCTCTGGACCTTCGCCGGTCTGGACGCCGCCCGCCGCCTCTATGGCGACTGCGGCTTCGTCCTGACCCGGGAGCACCCGGTGGAGCAATGGGGCGGCCGAATCGTGGAGCAGCGCCTGGATCTGGAGTTGACGCCCCAAGGGTGACGTCCCGGCGGCGAAGCCGAGTCTTTTTCGCGCTCCGCGCCCGCGAGCCCGACGGGCGGTGGAAGATAGGGTATCATCTGAGCAGGACGAGCACCTGCCCTGGGGAGGCTCCCATGACCAGTCTGTCCGGCCAACGCAAGACCAAGATCGTCTGCACCATCGGGCCCGCCACCGCCGAACCGGAGACCATCGGCCGCCTGATCCTGGCCGGCATGGACGTGGCCCGGCTCAACTTCAGCCACGGCGACCACGCCTCCCATCGCGAACTGGTGGCCAGCCTGCGCCGTCAGGCCGTGGTCAACGGCCGCGAGGTGGGCATCCTCCAGGACCTGGCCGGACCCAAGATCCGCCTGGGCCGCCTGGCCCGGGAGATCCGTCTGGCGGCCGGGGACGAGGTGCGTTTGATCAGCGGCGACGACAACGACGCCAACCCCGACTGGCTGCCGGTGGGCTATCCCCATCTCTACGACGACGTGGGCCTGGGCGACCGCATCCTGCTGGCCGACGGCCTGGTGGAACTCCACGTCAGCGCCAAGGAGCACCCACACGTGGTTTGCCAGGTGGTGGTGGGCGGGGTGCTAAGCTCCCACAAGGGCGTCAACCTGCCCACCAGCCACCTGCGGGTGTCATCCTTCACCGCCAAAGACCAAGACGACCTGCGCCTGGGTCTGGAGGTGGGGGTGGACTTCGTGGCCCTGTCCTTCGTGCGCCACGAGCACGACCTGACCCCGGTGCGCCACATCCTCAACCAGCAGGAGCACCCGCCGCTTCTCATCGCCAAGATCGAGAAGCCCGAGGCGGTGGAGCGTTTCGGCGAGATCCTGGAGCAGGTGGACGGCATCATGGTGGCCCGGGGCGATTTGGGGGTGGAAATGCCCCTGGAGGAGGTGCCGGTGATCCAGAAGCGCCTGATCAGCCAGGCCCGCCAGGCCGGCAAGGTGGTCATCACCGCCACCCAGATGCTGCGCTCGATGATGGAGAGCCCCCGTCCCACCCGGGCCGAGGCCACCGACGTGGCCAACGCCATCCTGGACGGCACCGACGCGGTGATGCTCAGCGACGAGACGGCGGTGGGACGCTATCCCCTGGAGGCGGTGGCGGTGTTGGATCGCATCGCGCGCGCCACCGAACCCACCCTGGACGGCCGCTCCTTCCTGCGCGAGCCGCTCTCGGGACTGCTGCCGGCCACCGAGGCCGCCATCAGCCGGGCGGCCTGCTACCTGGCCCTGGACATCGACCCGGCCGCCATCGTGGCCTCCACCACCAGCGGCGGCACCGCCCGCCTCATCGCCCGTTACCGGCCCTCCGCCCCGCTCCTGGGCCTGACCCCCATCCCGGCCACCTGCCGCCAGCTCAACCTCTCCTGGGGGGTGATCCCGGCCCTGATTCCGCCTTTCGACGACGCCGAACAAATGTTCGACCTGGCCCGGGCCTGGATCGCCGAGCACGGCCTGGCCGGACCCGGCGACCGGGTGATCCTCACCGCCGGAGTGCCCCTGGGCCAGCCGGGCACCACCAACCTGCTCAAGGTCCTGGACCTGGTCTAAGCCCGATTCGGCGGGCGATCACCCATTCCGGGAAGCTTTTTCGCCTCGGGGGTTGTCGTTCAAGGCCGTCAAGGGTAATTTTCAGCTGGAATTTAGCTGTCACTTCCTGTGGCTGTTGCGTCGCGGGCCCTGGAGACAGGGTCCAGGTGGATGCGGCTCGCCCGGCAGCGCGAGCCCATGTGGCACCGGAACCGGACCTGGAGGAAAGCCATGATGGCCGGCCAAGCGGCGGGCGAGGCCCTGCGCGCCCATGAGCGGATGCGCCGCGAGTTCAAATGGGAAATCCCGGAGCATTACAATTTCGGCTTCGAGGTGGTGGACCGCTGGGCCGCCGATCGCACCAAGTTGGCCCTGCTGAGCGTGGGTGAGCAGGGACAGAACCCCGATTACCTCACCTTTCATGAACTGAGCCGACGCAGCAACCGCTTCGCCAACCTGCTGCGCGGCCTTGGCGTGACCCGGGGCGAGCGGGCCCTGATCATCCTCCAGAGCATCCCCGCCTGGTACGTGGCCATGATCGGCATGTTCAAACTGGGGGTGGTGCCCATGCCCGGCACCGTGCTGCTCACCGCCAAGGACATCGCCTACCGCCTCAACCGAGCCGAGGCCAGCCTGGTCATCACCGACCTGGAGCACGCCCAGCGGGTGGAAGAGGCGGCCCGGGAGTGCCCCGGCCTGCGGATCAAGATCCTGGTGGATGGCCAACGATCGGGCTGGGAGAACTACGACGCCTTGATGGCGGCCGCCTCGCCGGAGCTGGACCCGGCCCAGCTGCCCCCCACCCGCTCCGACGAGCCCATGCTGCTCTATTTCACCAGCGGCACCACCGGCCAGCCCAAGATGGTCCTGCACACCCACGCCTATCCCCTGGGCCACCAGGTCACCGCCGGCTATTGCCAGGACCTCAGGCCCACCGACCTGCACTGGACGGTCAGCGAGACCGGTTGGGCCAAGGCCGCCTGGGGCAAGCTCTTTGGCCAGATGATGATCGGCGCGGCCATCCTCCAGCGCCACGCCCCGGGTCGCTTCGACCCCAAGGCGGTGCTCTCCATCCTGGAGCGCTACGGGGTCACCACCTTCTGCGCCCCGCCCACCGTCTACCGCATGCTGATCCAGCAGGACCTGAGCGGCTACAAGCTCAGCCTGCGCCACTGCCTCAGCGCCGGGGAGCCCATGAACCCCGAGGTGATCAAGGTCTGGAAAGACGCCTTCGGCCTGGACATCTACGACTTCTACGGACAGACCGAGACCGTTGCCATTCTCTCCAACCATCCCAGCCTGCCTCTGAAATACGGCTCGGTGGGCCTGCCCACCCCGGGGCATGACGTCCGGGTGGTGGACGAGGACGGCAAAGAAGTCGGCCCGGGGGTGGAGGGCAACATCGCCATGTATCTGGGGGGAGTGCGCCCGCCGGGCCTGATGAAGGAGTACTGGCAGGACCCGGGGGCCATGAGCCTGAGCTTCCGAGGCGACTACTACTTCACCGGCGACCGGGCCATGCGCGACGCCGACGGCTACTTCTGGTTCGTGGGGCGCAATGACGACATCATCAAATCCTCGGGCTATCGCATCGGCCCCTTCGAGGTGGAAAGCGCCCTGATCGAGCACCCGGCGGTGGCCGAGTGCGCGGTGGTGGGGGCCGAGGACCCCGAGGGCGTGCGCGGCATCCTGGTCAAGGCCTACGTGGTGCTGACCGCCGGCCGCCAGCCCAGCCCGGAGCTGACCAAGGAGTTGCAGGATTTCGTGAAGAAGAACACCGCCCCTTACAAATACCCCCGTCTGGTGGAGTACGTGACCGAGCTGCCCAAGACCATCAGCGGCAAGATCCTGCGCCGGGAGTTGCGCAGGAAGGGCCAAGCCTAGGTTCAGCCGCCAGCGACCCGATCACTCCCCGGGAGGGCCTTCTCGGCCCTCCCTTTTTTTGCACGCCCCGCCCCGGGACGCCTAAAATGAAGGCAACCGGTCGGGAGCTCGCCCTTGTTGCCTGGTTCACTCTGCCCGCTCCCGGCGACCAACCCGCGGAGGAAGCCAATGATCGCGAGGCTGAAACACGTCCCATGGCTGACGATCACTCTGCTCATCATCCCGGCGGCCCTGGCCCTGGCCGACGCCACGATTCCCACCGCCGACCTCAAGGGCGCCAAGGACAGCTCCCTGCTGCAACGTTACCAGGGGTCGTTCATCATCTCCTATGAGCAGAAGGCCTACGACGAACTGAACCTGCCCCTCTCGCCCCTGGAGGCGGTGGAGCCCCGCCAACTGGACCGCAAGAACAACAAGGTGTTCAAAGCCAAACAGGCCCAGGAGCTGGAGGGGCGCTACACCCGCTGGGTCTACCTGATTCCAGCCGGGCGCTCCAGCCTGGAGGTCTTGCGCAACTATCAGGAGGAGGTCAAGGCCAAGGGCGGGGAGGTGCTCTTTGAGTGCAAGGGCGAGGCCTGCGGCGGCGATCCCCGGCGGGGTCTGGAGGGCGGCGGCGGCGAGCAGAGCCTGATGATGCACCTGGTGCCGCCGGAGAAATTCACCGATCCCCACTTCTCCAACGGCTCCTGCGCCGTGGGCTCGCGCATCCAGGACCAGCGCTATTTCGCGGCCAGGCTGCCCCAGTCCGGCGGCGGGGACGCCTACCTGGCGGTGATGACCTTCGCCATCGACGCCGGCTCTTATTGCAAGGCCCTGCACGAGCGGGTGGCCAGCCTGGTGGTCCTGGTGGAGCCCAAGGCCCGCGAGCAAAAGATGGTGACGGTCAAGGCGGAGGAGATGGCCTCGGGCATCGCCAGTCAGGGCCGCATCGCCCTTTACGGCATCTATTTCGACACCGACAAGGCCGAGGTCAAGCCCGAGTCCGAGCCCACCCTGGCCCAGATCGCGGCCCTATTGAAGTCCGACCCCAAACTAAACCTGCTGGTGGTGGGGCACACCGACAACCAGGGCGGCTTCGACTACAACCTGGATCTTTCGCGCCGCCGGGCCCAGGCCGTGGTCCAGGCCCTGGCCAGCGGCCATGGGGTGGCGGCCAGCCGCCTGAAGCCCTTTGGCGTGGGCATGGCCGCGCCGGCCGCCTCCAACGACAGCGACCAGGGCCGGGCCAAGAACCGGCGGGTGGAGCTGGTCAAACAGTAGAAACGCAGCGAGGGGTGGCCAGATGACCTGGCGCGCCCTCTGGGCGAAGCAAAAAAACGGGCGGGGTTTATCCCCGCCCGTCTTGGTTTTCAGCGGCAAGGCCCCTACGGGAGCGGGCAAGGCCAGACCGAAGGCTATACCTTACCCGACCCGTATACGCCCGTCGCGGCACGCGACCCCGACCCGTGTATGGGAGCCCAGGCACTGGGCCCCCGCCCGTCTTGGCCTTTTCCACGCGAGGTCCCTACGGGAGCGGGCAAGGCCAGACCGAAGGCTATACCTCACCCGACCCGTATACGCCCGTCGCGGCACGCGACCCCGACCCGTGTATGGGAGCCCAGGCACTGGGCCCCCCGGCCGCCAGGGCCTTCTCCCTGACGATCAGGTTTGGGGCTTGAAGCTCAAGGCGGCCGAGTTCATGCAGAACCGCAGATGGGTGGGCGGCGGGCCATCGGGAAAAACATGGCCCAGATGCCCGCCGCAGCGGGCGCAGAGCACCTCGGTGCGGCGCATGAGCAGGCTATCGTCTTGCCGCAACTCCAGGCGCTCCTTGGCGATGGCGTCGCTGAAGCTGGGCCAGCCGGTGCCGGAGTCGAACTTGTCCTCGGCGCGGAAGAGCTCCTGGCCGCAGCCGGCGCAGGCATAGACGCCCGGGGCGTGGTGGTCCCAGAAGGCCCCGCTGAAGGCCGGCTTGGTGCCCTTTTCGCGCAGGACGTGATACTGGGCCGGAGTCAGCCGGGCCCGCCACTGGGCCTCGTTCAGCCCCCGCCAGTCGGTCCCGCCCATGCCGCGTCTCCCCCCTCGCCTAGCCGCACTCGGCCTTGAGCTTTTTGGCCTTGTCCGAGCGCTTGCATAGCTCGTAGATGATGCAACCGCCCCGAAACTTGCAGTAGCCGCAGGGCTCGGTGCAGGCCTCGCAGTTGTCCAGGCAATCCTGACAGTAGCCGATGGCCATCTTTTGGCACTGCACCCGGGCCTCGCGCTGGGGGTGATTTTTGCAGAATTCGCCCATCTACAACGATCTCCCATTCTCGCCTGGAGCCACCACCCGCGCCCCCCGCGAGCCCTCCTCGTGGCTTAGGCCGGCCAGCTCGTAGAACTCCTTGCCGTCAAGGACCTCCCTGTCCAACAACGCCTTGGCCACCTTGTCCAGGGCCTCGCGATGGCCGGCCAACAGCTCCTCCACCCGCTCCTGGCGCTTTTGCATGAAGTCCCGCAGCTCCTGGTCCAGGGCCGCGGCGGTGGCCTCGCTGAACTCGGCCGGCGGCGGGGCCATGGTGGCGTCATTGGGCAGGAAGACCGGCTGGTTGCGCCGGCTGTAGGTCACCGGGCCCAGGGTCTGGCCCATGCCGTACTGGGTCAGCATGGCCCGGGCCATGTCGGTGGCCCGCATCAGGTCGTTGGCCGCGCCGGTGCTGACCTCGCCGAAGGTCAGCTTCTCGGCCACCCGGCCCCCCAAGAGCACGTCGATCCGGGCCTGGAGCTCGGATTGGCTCATCAGGTAGCGGTCCTCGGTGGGACGCTGCTCGGTGTAGCCCAGGGCGGCGATGCCGCGCGGGATGATGCTGATCTTGTGCACCCGGTCGGTCTTGGGGGTCAGGGCCGCCACCAGGGCGTGGCCGGTCTCGTGGTGGGCCACCACGCTCTTCTCGTGCTGGTTGATGACCCGGTTCTTCTTCTCCAGACCTCCCACGATGCGGTCCACCGCCTCCTCCAGGTCGGCCATGGTCACTTCGTCGCGGTTGGCCCGGGCCGCCAACAGCGCGCCCTCGTTGAGGATGTTCTCCAGATCCGCGCCGGATAGCCCGGGGGTGCGCTGGGCCAGGGTCTCCAGGTCAACGTCCCGGGCTAATGAAATACGCTTGGCGTGGACCTTCAGGATGGCGATGCGGCCATTGAGGTCCGGCTTGTCCACCAACACCTGGCGATCGAAGCGCCCAGCGCGCAGCAGGGCCGGGTCCAGAATCTCGGGCCGGTTGGTGGCGGCCATGATGATCACCCCCACCCGGGGGTCGAAGCCGTCCATCTCCACCAGGAGCTGCTGCAAAGTCTGCTCCCGCTCGTCGTGGCCGCCGATCACCGCCATCCCTCGAGCCTTGCCCAGGGCGTCCAGTTCGTCGATGAAGATGATGCAGGGGGCCTTCTGCTTGGCCTGGCTGAACAGCTCGCGCACCCGGGCCGCGCCGACGCCGACGAAGAGCTCCACGAACTCCGAACCGCTGATGGAAAAAAACGGAACCTTGGCCTCGCCGGCCACCGCCCGGGCCAGCAGGGTCTTGCCGGTGCCGGGAGGACCCACCAACAGCACCCCTTTGGGCAGCCGACCGCCCAGGCGCGAGTATTTGTCGGGCTGGCGC
Source organism: Desulfarculus sp. (assembly GCA_020216805.1). Classification (GTDB taxonomy): domain Bacteria; phylum Desulfobacterota; class Desulfarculia; order Desulfarculales; family Desulfarculaceae; genus JACRDC01. The sequence continues at coordinate 12,228 of JAIWNN010000073.1, forward strand.
AGGAAGCTGACCACCTCCTCCAGCTCCTCCTTGGCCTCGTCCACCCCAGCCACGTCCGCGAAGCGGGTGGGTATCTCCTCCTCGGCGTAGACCTTGGCCCGGCTGGAGCCGAACTGCATCACCCCCGCGCCCGGACCCATGCGCTTCATCATGAAATACCAGACCCCCACGAACAGGAAAATGGGGATAACCCAGGAAAGGAGGTTGCGGAAGAAGGTCGACTCGATTTCGCCCCGGAACTTGATGTTGTGCCCCTCCAGCTCCTTGGCCAACTCTGGGTTGACCTTGACCGTAATGAAGGTGGCCTCCTTGCCCTGATCATCGATGAAGGTGCCGCTGATGGTCTGCTCGCCGATGGCGATCTCCCGCACCTTGTCGTCCTTGAGCTTGTTCAGGAAATCGCTGTAGGCCAGCCGGGTGGGGCCGATGCTCTGGGCGATCAGGTTGTTGAGGATCAGGACGACCCAGATGCCCAGGAGAACATACCAGATCGAGAATTTGTGGTGCTTTTCCACGGCTAACTCCCCTCGCCGGCCGACGGTCGCGGCCGAAACGCGCCCGGTTGCGTTGTGATTGCATTTAAGGCTACTCGACCCCGGCGGGGCGGTCAACTGCCCTTGCGAGCCTAATGCGAATGATTATCATTAGCTTGAAAGAGTTGAGGGGAAGGAGGTGACAGGTATGTACGAGCTGATTCCCTTTGGCGGGCTGAGGCCCGTCGGGTTGTTCGGCCGGGACCTGGACCGGCTGTGGGAGGGTCTCCTGGGAGATCTGGTTCCGGGGGAAGAGCGGGAAGCTGGCTTCCGGCCGTCGGTGGATGTCAAGGATAGTCCCGACGGCTACGAGGTGGTGGCCGATCTCCCTGGCTTCAAGGCGGAAGAGGTTCAGGTCGAGCTGTGCGGCGACGTGCTGATCATCAGTGGTGAAAAGAAGGATGAGCGCCAGGAGGAAAAGGGTGAATGGCGCCTGGTGGAGCGACGGAGGGGCAGCTTCCGTCGCGGGTTCCGGCTGCCCGAGCCCATTGAGCGCGGCAAGCTCTCGGCTGTGCATCGCGATGGAGTGTTGCGGGTCCACCTGCCCAAGCTCGGACGCGAGGAGCCGGTGAAGGTGGAGGTCAAGGCGGCCTAAGCCGCGTCCTTAGGCGGCGGGACGGAGCCCACCATGAATCGCAACCCTGCCCCCCCGCGTCCGCGACGGGGGGGCAGGGTTTTCCTTCTGGCGACGGACTTGACAGGCCAAGGGGGTGAACTTACTTTTGGCTCACAACGGGCAATATGGTCTTTCAGAAATGATTTCAACTTTTTGACGGAGGTGGAATCATGTTTGAACTGATGCCGTACGCCGGTTTGGGATCCCTAAGCAAGCTGCGCCGGGAGATGGACGATTTGTGGAGTCGTTTTTTCGACGTGCAGGCCTCGCCGGGACTGCGTACGGAGCTCCCCGCTTTCGTGCCGGTGGTCAACGTCAAGGAAACCGACCAGGCCCTGGAGGTCACCGCCGAGGTTCCCGGCCTCAAGCCTGAGGAAATCCAAGTGGAACTCAGCGGCGACATCCTGAGCCTGCGGGGCGAGAAGAAGGAGGAGCGCGAGGAGACCAAGGGCGATTACCATCTGGTCGAGCGTCGGTTCGGTTCCTTCGCTCGCAGCTTCCGCCTGCCTGTGGAGGTCGACCGCGACCAGCTCTCCGCCAAGCACAAGGACGGTGTCATCACCATCACCTTGCCCAAGGCCAAGAAGGCCACCGCCACCACCATCAAAGTCGAGGCGGCGTGAGCAGAGGGGATCCTTTTCGTGCCGAAATTCGCGCCGAAAAGGGCACCCACACCATCTCCCCTCCCAGAGCCACCGTCTGACGGCTCAGCCGTCAGGCGGTGGCCTTTCACTCCAAGCGCCCAGAGACGCTGGTCAGCCAACTCATGCCGTTTGGGGAAGCAGGGCTTGGTGGGGCTAGACCCGCTGTAACCTAAAGGACCATCCGCCCGAGCGCGGACCTATGCGCCTTCGTCCGGGGTTGGCGCCGGGCTGGCGCCGGGCGTTTCGGCCGGTCTGCGGCGGCGAGGACGGCGGCGACGCTTCTTGGCGCTGGTCTGGCCTGCCTCGGGCGCGATGGGCGCCACCGAACCGGCTTCGCCGGGGCGGGCGTCCGGGATGGAGGCGGGTTCGGACACGGGGGGTTCGGCGGCGCGGCGCTCGCCCCGGGG
>JAIWNN010000158.1 GCA_020216805.1 Desulfarculus sp.
GCCCCCCGCGCGGGGGCGTGGATTGAAACCACCAGCCGACCAGCAGCCCGCCCAGCACGGCGGGTCGCCCCCCGCGCGGGGGCGTGGATTGAAACCAGGATGGGCCACAAGGTCTCCCGCTGCTCGCGGGTCGCCCCCCGCGCGGGGGCGTGGATTGAAACATTGTGGTTGTCTTCCCCTCCCCCAAATCGTTGGCGTCGCCCCCCGCGCGGGGGCGTGGATTGAAACCCCGGGTTATGGTCCTGGCCCTGGCGCTGGTCAAGTCGCCCCCCGCGCGGCGGCGTGGATTGAATACTAATACGCGAGACGGAGCTGCGAGCTATCCTTAATTGTCGCTGTCAAAGCGGTCTCCGGTGGTGCGATGGCCCACTCCGGCGATGCGCCCCAGCTCCTTGATGTCGCTATGCACCATGTCGCCGGGAGCGACGTGCGCGGAGCGCCGCAGCCATTTGTGGACCGTGCCGACGTTCACGCCGAACTGTTCGGCCGCATGGCGGGGGTGCATCTTTTGTTCGTTGACCATCTGGTCGATCGTGACTCGACCGTGGTTCCGGCATTTCGGCGCTGGTTGTTCACGTGTGCCTCCGTGCAAGAGCCCGGGTGACGCTCGATCACCAGTCCCCATGCCTGGAACCGTGTGGACAACCTATTTCGCGTCCACAACTAGGCAGAGCAGGACGATCATCTTGATCTCGGCGGCGCCGAGGTTGGCCGCGTCGAAATGAACGTGCAGGCCGCAGGCTCGACCCACCGGGGCCCTGGCCTCGTCCAGAGCGGTGATGGCGGCCCGGACCGCCTCCAGGCCCTCCCACCTTTCCAGGGGCGGGCTGACCACCGCCAAGCCATTGTTCAGGAAACCGACCGGGGTGACCGTCTGCCGCGACGGGTGCGAATCGGGGCGGTGTTGGCGGCAGCCCTGGAGGCCCGCCGGGCGACGGTCAGCGGCGGGCGTTACGTGTTCGGCCAGGCCGAACGTGACCCACCCCACCACTACATTGGGCCGCGCCAGCGGCACTTGGCCGCCTGCGCCCGGGCGGGGGCGCGACCGCTTCCGGTCGGCCGCCACCGCCACCACCACGCGGTGGAGCTATACCGCCAGACGCGCGACCCCCTGGCGGAGACGGCAATTGACCGTAATCATTGGCACGCCTGGAGGGACTCGAACCCCCGACCCACGGCTTAGAAGGCCGTTGCTCTATCCACCTGAGCTACAGGCGCGCGTGGCACCATTTTAGCGACATCGGCCGTGATGTAAAGCCTGGCGGCCAGCGGGTGGAGCCCATCCCGCGCCAACTCTGCCCCGGTTTGCCTTGGCCGCCAGGCGTGGTATACCTCATCCTAACCTTTTTGGAGACCCGGCCGTGTCGCCACGCCTGACTCCCAATCCCGACAACCGCCTGTCCGTGGACCTGGCCGCCCTGGAGGCCAACCTGGCCGCCTGCCGGGCGCTGCTTTCGCCTGGTATGCGGGTGGCGGGGGTGGTCAAGGCTGACGCCTATGGTCACGGCCTGCTGCCGGTGGCCCGGCGCTTGAAGGCGGCCGGAGTCGAGGCCCTGGCGGTGGGGGTGGCCTCCGAGGGACGACGCCTGCGCCGGGAGGGGATCGCGGGCGAGATCTTCCTGCTGATGGGCGCGCGTCCGGAGCAAGCCCCGCAGGTGGTGGCCGACGGCCTGACCCCGGTCTGCGCCGACCTGGCGGTGTTCCAGGCCCTGTCCGCCGCCGCCCAGAGCCTGGGGCGGCCCGCCACCTGTCAGCTGAAGGTGGACACCGGCATGAGCCGCCTAGGGGTGGCCCCGGACCAAGTCCTGGACCTCCTGGACCGCCTGGCCGCCCTGCCCGGCCTGCGTCTCACCGGCCTGGTCAGCCACCTGGCCACCGCCGGCGACCCCGCTTCCGACCAGGCCCGGCGCCAAAGCGCCATTTTCGCCGAGCTATTGGGGGCCGCCCGGGCCAAAGGCCATGTCTTGGCCGATTCCAGCCTGGTGGGCAGCGGCGGGGCCCTGGTGCCCCCGCCGGCCAGCCCCGCGGCCCCGGCCTATGCCCGCCTGGGCATCGTCCTCTATGGCGGCCTGCCCGATCCGGCCGCGACCGGACGGGCCACCTTGCGGGGAGTGATGAGCTACCGCAGCCGCCTGCTGGCGGTGCGCCGGGCCCGGGCCGGGGCGGCGGTGAGCTATGGCGCCACCTGGATCGCCCCCCGCGACACCTGGCTGGGGGTGGTGCCGGTGGGCTATAGCGACGGCTATCCACGCGCGGCCAGCAACCGGGCCGCCATGCTGGTGGGCGGGCGTCTGGCCCCGGTGCGGGGCCGGGTCTGCATGAACCTGACGGTCATCGACCTGGAGGGCATCGAGCCCCTGCCCCGGGTGGGAGACGAGGTGGTGCTGCTGGGAAACCAGGGGCAGGCCGCCATCAGCGCCGACCAACTCGGTGACTGGGCCGGCACCATCAGCTATGAGATCACCTGCGCCCTGGGCGCGGCCAACCGCCGTCACTACCAGGGCTGAGCCTAACCCAGCTACGCTTTCTCCACTACTTCCGGTGCATAAGGCAAGCTCACCCGGAACTCGGTGCCCTGGGCCGGCGATGAGTCGAAGGCGATGCTTCCCCCCAGGTAGCGCTGGACCAGCAGGCGGCTGCTGTAGAGCCCCAGGCCGCGGCCCACGCCCTTGGTGGAATAAGATCGTTTGAAGACCTGATGCCGCACCGACTCGGGCATGTGGCCCTGATTGCGCACCCAGAAGGTGACCCCGGAGGGGCCGGCCTGGCAGCCCAGCCTCACGGTTTCTCCGGGCTGGGAGGCCTCCAGCGCGTTCTTCACCAGGTTCACCAACACCCGCATCAGCAAGGTGACGTCACTGGTCAGCTCTGGTCCGGGTCCCTCGGTTTCCACCACCAGTCGCTTGCCCTGGGCCGCGTCCATCTGCCCCGCCAACTCGGCGACTTCGCGCAAAACCTCTTGGGCCTGGAAGGTGATGGGGGTTGTCACCAGGCTGCCGCTCTCGGCCTCCATCAGCTGCTTATGCGCGCGAATCTCCAGGATCAATAGATCCTTGATCTCCCTGACCCGCCGCACCAGTTGCCTGGCTTCCGGGGCTAGTTCTTGTAGGGCCAGCAGATCCACCTGCCCACTCAAGGCCCCAAGGGTGTTGGCGAAATCATGCAGGAAAATGCGCTCCAGGGCCTGGCGGCGCTTGGCGTGGGTCAGGTCGGCCACCGCGAAGAGAATCAGATCCTGGTCCTGGAGTTGAAAAGGCGTGCCCCAGATCAGCAAGTCCAGGGCCTCGGTCTCGCTCTCCAGCTCGGTGATGATCCGGCACTCGTTGGCCCCCCGGCGGCTCATCCGGCATTCGGCCAGGACCTGGGCCGCCCCGCAGTATTGGCAGAAGTCGGTGGTGCCACAGCCATGACGGCTTTGCTTGGCGTGGATGCAGCCAAAGGCCTCGCCCGGCCGCCGGCCCAACACCTCCCGTTCGTCCGACAAACCCAGTCGCTCCAACAACGCCTGGTTGGCCAGCACCATCTGGCGGTGGGAGTCCAGGATCATCACCCCGTCGGGGATTCCATCCAGCAGCAGCTTCAAGAGTGGCAATCGCAGCAGGAGCAGGCGTAGGTTTAGAAGCTCATCCTGGGGAGCCCGGTGGGGCGGGAGAAAATAGTTATCGTTGGTGGCCAAGGCTTCTCCCCGTCCATTTGCGCCGCGATTCCCGCGGGAGGGGACCGCTGGGTGGGAGGGCGCCGCCAGCCGTCACCCGACTCCCGCCAGGCGCGGGGCGTACCCCGCCGAAGATCGTCGCGGCTCACGGCTTGACCCCCGGGCGGGGCCGTTGTAGTTTTGGTCAGCTTTTTCAACCCCAAGCCGGAGCTGAAATGGCAGCCGAATCCCAGCCCCCGCTCAGCGCCGAGCAACCGACCCTGTGTTCGGTCTGCGCATGGCGACTGGAATGCCGTAAAAAATACTCCTACGATCAGGGTGGCGTCGTCAAGTGCCCCGATTTCACCCGCGACGCCGCGTTGGCCAAAGAGGACCGTCCAACCCAATGAAAGAACTTCTGCAACAACGTCTGGCCCAGGCCCTGGCCGCGGCCCGCGCCGCTGGCGAGATCCCGGCGGTGGATTGCCCCCTGCCCGTCCTGGAGCGCCCCCGCCAGGCCGAGCACGGCGACCTGGCCACCAATCTGGCCCTGACCCTGGCCAAACCCTGCCGCATGAATCCCCGGGCCCTGGCCGAGATCATCCTGCGCCATCTGGGCGACGCCGGCGGCATCCTGCAAAAAGCCGAGTTGGCCGGGCCAGGCTTCATCAATTTTTTTCTGAAGCCCACCGCCTGGCTGGCGATCCTCCCCCAGGTGCTGGCCCAGGGCGCGAATTTCGGACGCGGGACCTGGGGCCAGGGCCAAAAGGTGATGGTGGAATACGTCTCGGCCAACCCCACCGGCCCCTTGCACGTGGGCCACGGCCGGGGCGCGGCCCTGGGCGATGTTTTGGGGCGAATGCTGCGTTTCGGCGGCTGCGAGGTCCTCACCGAGTACTACATCAACGACGCCGGCAACCAGATGGCCACCTTGGGTCGCTCGCTGCTCTATCGCGCCCGGGAGCTGAAGGGCTCCACGGAGCCATTCCCGGACAACCACTACCGCGGCGAGTACATGAAGGATCTGGCCGCCCGGTTCCTGGCCCTGCCGGAGCACGCCGACATCCTGGAGCAACCTTGGGACCAGGCGGTGGCCAGGGCCTCGGCCTGGGCCGGGGCCCAGATCCTGCAAGGGATCAAGGACGACCTGGCCGCCTTCGGCGTGGTCATCGACAGCTACTACAGCGAACGCTCACTCCTGGAGCGGGGCGCGGTGAAGGCGGCCTTCGACCAGTTGCGCCAACGAGGCTTCCTCTATGAAGCCGAGGGCGCGCTGTGGTTCAAGGCCACCGCTTTTGGCGACGAAAAGGACCGGGTGGTGCGGCGCAGCAACGGCGAGCTGACCTATTTCGCCAGCGACATCGCCTACCACCTGGACAAGTTCCAGCGCGGATATAACCGCCTGATCGACATCTGGGGCGCGGACCACCACGGCTACGTGCCCCGGCTCAAGGCCGCCGTGGCCGGCCTGGACCGCCCGGCCGAGGACCTGACCGTGATCCTGGTGCAGATGGTCAACCTGTTGCGGGGCGGCGAGCCGGTAGCCATGAGCACCCGGGCCGGGGAGTTCGTGACCCTGGCCGAGGTGGTGGAGGAAGTCGGGGCCGACAGCGCCCGCTTCCTGTTCCTGACCCGCCGCTGCGAGGCCCAGTTGGACTTCGACCTGGAGGTGGCCAAGGCCAAATCCATGGACAACCCGGTCTTCTACGTGCAGTACGCCCACACCCGGGTCAAGAGCGTGCTGCGCAAGGCGGCCGAGGAGGGCGTGGCCCTGCCCGATCCGGCCGGGGTGGAGCTGGAGCGCCTGGCCCTGGAGGAGGAGGTGGACCTGGCCCGCCGCCTGGCCGAGTTCCCGGCTCTGGCCGAGGCCGCCGCCCGCAACCTGGAGCCCCACCGCGTCACCTACTACCTGCACGAGCTGGCCGGCGCCTTCCACAGCTACTACAACGCCCATCGGGTGCTGGTGGACGACCCGGCCTTGGCCGCGGCCCGCCTGGTGCTGATCCAGGCCGTGGGCCAGGTCCTGGCCGTCGGTTTGGCCCTGCTGGGGGTTTCGGCCCCGGAGGCCATGTAGCGGTGGGCTACGGGGACTCCAGCCGAGGCGGATCGGGCTGGCGGGTGGCGGCCTGGGGAGTCCTCACCCTGTTCATGATGGCCTGGGCCTTTTTCCTGGGTCTATTGGTGGGCCAGGGCTCCCTGGCCACCCCGGAGCAGTTGGCGGCCATCAAGGACGCCAGCCGGGCGGTGCCCGGCCTGGGTCTTTTGGCCCGGGAGGAGCCCCCTCCCCCGCCCCAAGAGCCCCAGCCCCGGGACTTGACCTTCTACCGCGAGGTGGAGCGCAAGGTCGAGGGCCCCTCCACCCCCGCCACCAGCAGCCAGACCACCGTCACCACCACGGTCAGCACCGCCACCACGGGCTCCACCCTCACCACCGTCGCCAACCCGGCGGTCAAGCCGCCGACGTCCTCCGTCACCACCACCAACCCGGCCCAGCGCTTCGTTCCTCA
>JAIWNN010000074.1 GCA_020216805.1 Desulfarculus sp.
TCCCGGGCGTTCTTGTGCGGTAATTATCTTGACGACGTGTGCAAACCGTGATATTCGCCGGAGGGTGATTCGCTCGCCCCTTGGGACAGTTGTCCCTCCCGAAGCCATCGGGGGCCTCGGGGCCTGGGGGGGATGCCAGCCGCCAGAGTTGGAACGGCGAGTCAACCACCGGTTGATGGCGCCGATTAATTTGGAACCCTGCTGAACGATACGGTGCTAGGAGGAAAGACATGCCCAAGCTGCCGGAGCCGGCCAAAGGAGCCAAGGATTACGAGATCGCGGAAGCTGCCGAGAAATACATGAAGCCCATTCGGCAGATCGCCGAAGAGCTCGGCGTCACCGACGAGGAGCTCCTGCCCTATGGCCACTACGTGGCCAAGGTCGACTTCATGAAGGTGCTCAAGCGCCTTGGCAAGAAGCCCGATGGCAAGTACATCGACGTCACCGCCATCACCCCCACTCCCCTGGGCGAGGGCAAGTCCACCTCCACCATGGGTCTGACCCAGGGCTTGGGCAAGCGCGGCAAGAACGTCGTGGCCGCCATCCGCCAGCCCAGCGGCGGCCCGACCATGAACATCAAGGGCTCCGCCGCTGGCGGCGGCCTGGCCCAGTGCATCCCGTTGACTCCCTTCAGCCTCGGCCTGACCGGCGACATCAACGCCATCATGAATGCCCACAACCTGGCCATGGTGGCCATGACCGCCCGCATGCAGCACGAGTTCAACTACACCGACGAGCAGCTGAAGAAGCGCGGTCTGAAGCGTCTTGATATCGACCCCCGCCGTCCCGAGATGGGCTGGATCATCGACTTCTGCGCCCAAAGCCTGCGCAACATCATCATCGGCCTGGGCGGCAAGTCCGATGGCTTCATGATGCAGTCCCGCTTCGGCATCGCCGTCAGCTCCGAGATCATGGCCATCCTGGCCGTGGCCAAGGATCTCAAGGACATGCGCGAGCGCATGGGCAAGATCATCGTCGGCTACAACAAGCATACCGGCGCCCCGGTCACCACCGAGGACCTGGACGTGGCCGGCGCCATGACCGCCTGGATGGTCGAGGCCCTGAATCCCAACCTGCTGCAAACCCTGGAGGGCCAGCCGGTCTTCGTGCACGCCGGCCCCTTCGCCAACATCGCCATTGGCCAGAGCTCCATCATCGCCGACCGCGTGGGCCTGAAGCTGGGCGACTACCACGTGACCGAGTCCGGCTTCGGCGCGGACATCGGCTTCGAGAAGTTCTGGAACCTCAAGTGCCGCTTCTCCGGCCTCAAGCCCAACTGCGCGGTGGTGGTGGCCACCATCCGGGCCCTGAAGTGCCACGGCGGCGCTCCCATCCCGGTGCCCGGCAAGCCGATGCCGGTTGAGTACAGCAAGGAGAACGTGGGCTGGGTCGAGGCTGGCTGCGCCAACCTGGTCCACCACATCAAGACCGTCAAGAAGGCCGGCATCAACCCGGTGGTCTGCATCAACGCCTTCTACACCGACACCAAGGACGAGATCGCGGCGGTGCGCCGTCTGGCCGAGGAGGCCGGCGCCCGCGTGGCCCTGTCCAAGCACTGGGAGAAGGGCGGCGACGGCGCCCTGGAGTTCGCCGACGCGGTCATCGACGCCTGCGAGGAGAAGAACGACTTCAAGCTCCTCTATGACCTCAAGATGCCCCTGCGTCAGCGCATCGAAAAGATCGCCAAGGAAGTCTACGGCGCCGACGGCGTGGACTACTCGGCCGACGCCCTGGCCAAGGCCCAGAAGATCGAGAAGGACCCCGAGCTGAGCAAGCTGGGCACCTGCATGGTCAAAACCCACCTGTCGCTGTCGGACAACCCCAACAAGAAGGGCGTGCCCAAGGACTGGAAGCTCTTCGTGCGCGACATCCTGATCTATGGCGGCGCGGGTTTCGTGGTCCCGGTGGCCGGCACCATCACCCTGATGCCCGGCACCGCCTCCGACCCGGCCTACCGCCGGGTGGACGTGGACGTCAAGACCGGCAAGGTCAAGGGTATCTTCTAGGCTCAATTAGTATCGGTTCATCCCAGGCCCGGGGGCGCGACGCCTCCGGGCCTTTTTTCGCGCCGCGCGGCCAGACAGCCTGCCGCCGGCCCAATTCACATAATCACTAGGCGGTTTCTAGCCGTTTCGTCTCAATCACCACCAACCAGCAAGACGGGCCACGGTTTGGCTTGCTCCTAAAGTTCTTTTTGTGTATCGTCGCAATAGACACTAATACGATATGAGCGGTGGGCTTAATGATGTTTTTCACAAGCCCCCAACCTCGGTCCCCCGCGGTGCGGTCCGGAACGCCCGGCGTTCCCGGGGCGGCGCGCGCTGGTTCATTGCGCTGCCAGCGGCCGCGGGCGGCGCGATCCCCGGCACCCTGATCAAAGCGAATCAGGCCGTAGGCCCAAGGGCGCGGCTCAACCCCCTCAATCCGGGCGGGCAGCGGAACACCGCGCGCCCCCCGCCGAAGGACGAGGATATGGCAGCCCAAAAGGACAGCAAGGTTGGAGCGGTGATGGTGGTGGGCGCCGGCATTGCCGGAGTGCAGGCGTCCCTGGACCTGGCCAACGCCGGCTATTACGTCTACCTAGTGGAGAAGACCTCGGCCATTGGCGGGCGCATGGCCCAGCTGGACAAGACCTTCCCCACCAACGACTGCGCCATGTGCATCGTCTCGCCCAAGCTGGTGGAATGCGGTCGCCACCTCAACATCGAGATCATCACCAACGCCGAGGTGGAGGCCATCGCCGGGGAGCCGGGCAATTTCACGGTCCAGGTGCACCAGGATCCGCGTTTCATCGACCCGGAGAAATGCACCGCCTGCGGTGACTGCATCAAGGCCTGCCCGGTGGAGCTGCCCAACGAGTTCGACCAGGGCCTGAGCAAGCGCAAGGCCACCTTCAAGCGCTATGCCCAGGCCTTTCCCAACGCCTATTGCATCACCAAGCTCGACCGCGCCCCCTGCAAGATCACCTGCCCGGCCAACCTGAACGTGCAGGGCTACGTGCAGATGGCCAAGGTGGGCAAGTACCAGGAATCGCTGTCCATCATCATGGAGGACCTGCCTCTGCCCGGAGTCATCGGCCGCATCTGCCCCCATCCCTGCGAGGGCGAGTGCCGCCGGCTGAAGGTGGACGAGGCCATCGCCATCCGCGACATCAAGCGCTTCGTGGCCGACCAGGTGGGGGTGGAGAACGTCCCCCAGCCCCAGGTGGAGCCACGCCCGGAGCGGGTGGCCATCGTGGGCGCCGGTCCGGCCGGCCTGGCCTGCGCCTATCACCTGGCCCGCCGGGGAATCAAGAGCACCATCTTCGAGGCCCTGCCCAAGGCCGGCGGAGCCCTGGCGGTGGGGGTGCCCTCCTACCGCCTGCCGGCCGAGGTCCTGCAGAAGGAAATCGACTGCATCAAGGCCCTGGGGGTGGAGATCAAGCTCAACACCCCGGTGGGGCCGGGCCTGACCCTGGACGACCTCAAATCCCAGGGGTTCAACGCTATCTTCCTGGGCACCGGCGCGCCCAAGAGCTTCGATCTTCGGGTGCCGGGCGAGGAGAGCCCCAACGTCATCAGCGCCCTGGACTACCTGCGCGGCGTGGCCCTTAACCAGCCGGTTCCCTCGGGCGACAACGTGGTGGTGGTGGGCGGTGGCAACGTGGCCATCGACGCCGCCCGCACCGCGTTGCGCAAGGGCGCGGCCAAGGTCACCATGGTCATGCTGGAGTCGGCCGAGGAGCAGCCAGCCAGCCCCTGGGAGATCACGGAAGCCCTGGAGGAAGGCATCGAGTTCATCCACCGCCAGGGCGTGATGCAGATCAAGCAGGCGGGCGGCCAGGCCACTGGCCTGGTGCTCAAGCAGTGCCTGGCGGTCTTTGACGAGAACCACCGCTTCGCCCCCACCTTCGACGAATGCAAGCTCAATGAGATCGGCGCCGACCTGATCATCAAGGCCATCGGACAGCGCACCGATCTTTCCTTCCTGGGCCAGGGCCATCCCCTTCAGATCAGCCCCCGGGGAACCATCGTGGCCGATCCCCTGACCATGGCCACCAACCTGCCCGGGATCTTCGCCGGCGGCGACGTGGTGACCGGCCCCTGGATCGCCATCGGCGCGGTGGCGGCCGGACGCGAGGCGGCCATCAGCATCGACCGCTACTTGCGGGGCGAGGACCTGGCCGCCGGACGCGAGAAGCTCAGCCTCAAGCCCGAGGACGAGCAGTATTACAACCCCATTCCGGCCAACATCCAACCGAGCCCCCGGGCCCACATGGCCCACCGCGACGCCGAATCCCGCAAACGCGACTTCGCCCAGTTCGAGCTGGGCCTGACGCCCGAGCAGGTGGCGGCCGAGGGCGAGCGCTGCCTCAACTGCGGGGTCTGCTGCGAGTGCTTCCAGTGCGTGGAGGCATGCAAGGCCAAGGCCCCGGCCCATGACCAAAAGCCCCAGGACCTGACCCTGAACGTGGGCAGCGTGATCCTGGCCCCGGGCTTCGACCCCTTCGACCCCTCCATCTTCGAAACCTACTCCTACGCCAAGCACCCCAACGTGGTCACGGCCATGGAGTTCGAGCGGGTGCTCAGCGCCTCGGGGCCCTACCAGGGCCATCTCCAGCGGCCCAGCGACGGGGTGGAGCCCAAGAAGATCGCCTGGCTGCAGTGCGTGGGCTCCCGCGACATCAACCACTGCGACCACGGCTACTGTTCGGCGGTCTGCTGCATGTACGCCATCAAGGAAGCGGTTATCGCCAAGGAGCACTCCCACGAACCCTTGGACACCGCCATCTTCTTCATGGACATGCGCACCCACGGCAAGGATTTCGAGAAGTACTACGAGCGGGCCAAGCATGAGCACGGGGTGCGCTTCATCCGCAGCCGGGTGCACAGCGTCGAGCCGGCGGACGGCGAGCAGTTGCGTATCGAGTACGCCACCGAGGACGGCCAGGCCAAGGAAGAGCTGTTCGACATGGTGGTGCTGTCGGTGGGCCTACAGACCAGCCCCCTGGCGGTGGAGACGGCCAAGAAGCTGGGGGTGGAGCTCACCCACTACAACTTCAGCGACACCAGTTCCTTCGCCCCGGTGGGCACCAACCGCCCGGGCATCTTCGCCTGCGGCTCCTTCGCCGGCCCCAAGGACATCCCCCAGGCGGTGATGGAGGCCTCGGCCGCGGCCTGCGCCGCCAGCATCGACCTGGCCGTGAGCCGAGGCAGCCTGACCAAGGAGGTCGTCTACCCGGTGGAAAAGGACGTCAGCGGCCAGCAACCGCGCATCGGCGTCTTCGTCTGCAACTGCGGGATCAACATCGGCGGCGTGGTGGACGTGCCGGCGGTGCGCGACTACGCCGCCACCCTGCCCTACGTGGCCTTCGTGGACGACAACCTTTTCACCTGCTCCCAGGACACCCAGAACAAGATCAAGGCCGCCATCGAGGAGCACAACCTCAACCGGGTGGTGGTGGCCAGTTGCAGCCCGCGCACCCACGAACCCCTGTTCCAGGAGACCATCCGCGAGGCCGGCCTGAACAAGTACCTTTTTGAGATGGCCAACATCCGCGACCAGGACTCCTGGGTCCACCAGGGCCAGCCCGACAAGGCCACCGCCAAGGCCAAGGATCTGGTGCGGATGGCGGTGGCCAAGGCCGCCCTGGTGGAGCCCCTGCACCAGGTGGATCTGAGCCTGACCAAGGCCGCGGTGGTGGTGGGCGGCGGGGTGGCGGGCATGAACGCCGCCCTGGACCTGGCCAACAGCGGCTATCCGGTGCACCTGGTGGAAAAGACCGACACCCTGGGCGGCAACGCCCACTTCCTGCTCAACACCTGGAAGGGCGAGGCCATCGCGCCCTATCTGGAGAACCTCATCGCCAAGGTCAGGGCCCATCCCGGCATCAGGCTGCACCTGGACAGCGAGTTGACCGCCTGCAAGGGCTTCGTGGGCAACTTCGTCAGCACCATCAGAACCCACGAGGGCCAGGAGTTGTCGGTGGAGCACGGGGTGACGGTATTGGCCACCGGCGGTCACGAGCACCGACCCAACGAGTATCTCTACGGCCAGCACCCGGCGGTGGTCACCAGCCTGGAGTTCGACATGGAGCTCAAGGGCGACCCGGCCTCGCCCAAGTCCTTCGAGGCCGCGGCCTTCATCCAGTGCGTGGGCAGCCGCGAGCCGGAACGTCCCTACTGCTCGCGCCTGTGCTGCACCCACTCGGTGGAGAGCGCCATCAAGATCAAGGAGGTCAACCCCGAGGCCCAGGTCTACATCCTCTACCGCGACGTGCGCACCTATGGCGTGCGCGAGGACCTCTACAAGCGCGCCCGCGAGCTGGGGGTGCTGTTCATTCGCTACCATCTGGAGGACAAGCCCCAGGTGGCGGCCAACGGCGACCGCCTGACCATCACCGCCACCGACCACGTCCTGGGCCGGCCCATCAGTTTCGACGTGGACCGGCTGGTGCTGGCCTCGGCCATCGTCCCCAACCAGGTGACCGAGCTGGCCGAGGCCTTCAAGACCCCGCTCAACGCCGAGGGCTTCTTCCTGGAGGCCCACATGAAGCTGCGGCCGGTGGACTTCGCCAGCGAGGGGCTCTACCTGGCCGGCCTGGCCCACTTCCCCAAGCCCATGGACGAGGCCATCGCCCAGGCCAACGCGGCCGTGGGCCGGGCCCTGACCGTGCTGGCCAAGGACACCATCCGGGTGGGCGGGGTGGTGGCCACGGTGGACCCCAACAAGTGCTCGGTCTGCCTGACCTGCGTGCGAACCTGCCCCTACGGGGTGCCCAAGATCAAGGACCATGCCGCCTACATCGAGGTGGCCTCCTGTTATGGCTGCGGGGCCTGCGCGGCCGAGTGCCCGGGCAAGGCCATCACCCTGCAACACTTCACCGACGCCCAGATCCTGGCCAAGGAGCGGGCGGCCTTCAATTAAAGACCAGCGCCCCGGGGCGGGCTGTCGTCCCGGGGCGACCAGGGATATGACGGGCAGCGGAAAAACAATCTGGCGCGGGAGGTCAATAGTGGAGAACTTCGAGCCGACCATCGTCTCTTTCTGCTGCAAGTACTGAGCGTACTCCGCGGCGGACCTGGCAGGTTCCATGCGACTGCAGTACCCCAGCAACATCAAGGTCATCCAGCTTCCCTGCTCCGGGCGGGTGGACATCCTCCATCTGCTCAAGGCCTTCGAGGACGGCGCCGACGGGGTCTACGTGGCCGGCTGCAAGGAGGGCGACTGCCATTTCCTGACCGGCAACTTCAAGGCCCGGCGCAAGGTCAATTACGTCAAGCAGGTGCTGACCGCCCTGGGCATCGAGCCCGAGCGAATCGAGATGTTCAACATGAGCTCGGCCGAGGGACCGCGCTTCGCCCAGGTGGCGCGGGAGTTCACCCAAAAGATCCAGGAGCTGGGGCCCAGTCCGGTGAAAACGGCCAAGGCGGCCTAACCCACGGCCCGTCTTCGGCCAATGGCTGCGAGGTGGTTCTTATGATCGTAGGTGACAGCAAGCCTTTGGAAGAAATCCTCGAGATGATCGAGGGCAAGGACAGGGTCCTGGTGTTGGGTTGTCGCGGCTGCGTCACGGTCTGCAACGTGGGCGGCGAGAAGGAGGTGGGCATCCTGGCCACCGCCTTGCGCATCGCCCGCAAGATGCGCGGCCTGCCGGGCCACATCGAGGAGCGCACCCTGGAGCGCCAGTGCGACCCGGAGTACATTGAGGAATTGGCCGACGCGGCCGAGGGCTATGACGCCATCGTCTCCATCGCCTGCGGGGTGGGACCTCAGTTCGTCGCCGAGCGCTTTCCGGCGGCGCGGGTGTATCCCGGCATAAACACCACCTTCATCGGCGGAGCGCTGGAGCACGGCGTCTGGAGCGAGCGCTGCCAGAGCTGCGGCAACTGCCTGGTGCACCACTTCGGCGGCCTGTGCCCCATCGCCCGTTGCTCCAAGAGCCTGATGAACGGCCCCTGCGGCGGCTCGGCCAACAAGAAGTGCGAGATCAGCCCCGAGGTGGACTGCGTCTGGCATCTGATCGTGGAGAAGATGGAGGCCATGGGTCGGCTGGAGGAGCTGGAGCGGGTCTGGCCGGTCAAGAACTGGATCACCAGCCGCGACGGCGGCCCGCGGCGGCGGGTGAGGGAGGATCTGAAGCAATGAAAGCGGGCAGCAACCTCGAGAAAGTGCTGAAGGCCGGCCATTTCGCCGTCACCGGCGAGTTGGGCCCCCCCCGGGGCAACAACGCCGAGGAGGTGCGCCACAAGGCCCATTTCCTCAAGGGCGTGGTGGACTCGGTGAACATCACCGACAACCAGACCGCCGTGGTGCGCATGGCCTCTTGGGCGGCTTGCAAGATCCTGATCGACGAGGGCCTGGAGCCCAACTACCAGATGGTCTGCCGCGACCGCAACCGCATCGCTCTGCAGAGCGACATCCTGGGGGCCACCGCCCTGGGCATCAAGAACGTGCTCTGTCTGTCCGGCGACCACCAGCGTTTCGGCGATCATCCCGAGGGCAAAAACGTCTATGACCTGGACTCGGTGCAACTTATCACCGTGTTCAAGAAGATGCGCGACGAGGGCAAGTTCCTGAACGACAAGGAGCTGGACGGCGCGCCCGGGGTCTTCATCGGCGCGGCGGCCAACCCCTTCGCTGATCCCTTCGACTTTCGGGTGACCCGATTGGCCAAGAAGATCGCGGCCGGGGCCGACTTCATCCAAACCCAGTGCATCTATAACCTGCCCAAGTTCCGCGAGTACATGAAGCGGGCGGTGGACAAGGGCCTGCACGAGAAGTGCGCCATCCTGGCCGGCATCACGCCCTTGAAAAGCGTCGGCATGGCCAAGTACATGGCCAAGTTCGTGCCCGGCATGGACGTACCCGAGGAGTTGGTCAAGCGCCTGCAAGGCGTGGACAAGAAGGCCCAAGGCGACGAGGGCATCAAGATCGCCATCGAGATGATCCAGGAGATCCGGGAAACCATGCCCGGGGTGGCCGGGGTGCATGTGATGGCCATCGAGTGGGAGCACCGGGCCAAGGAAATCGTGGAGGGCGCGGGGCTCCTTCCCCGACCGGTGGTGGACTGAGGCCGGCCGGCCATCGTCAGGCCGCGTGACGACCTGGCGATGGCCAACAAAATAGAGGGCGAGGATACCCCCGTCTCTACGTCGATAATTGAGGCTTCTTGGCTGTAGGGGCGGGGTTTATCCCCGCCCTGCTCGTCCCGGAAACACCACGAGCCTGTCCTGAGTCCATCGCGCCATCCCTTGATGTTGACCGGGCCGGCTTCCGCGCGCCCCAGCCTCCAAATTGACACCACTGTCGGGCCGAGGATATATTTCAGGCCTTGTCCCACCCCCATTGGAGAGCCCGCATGCGGCTAGAGGAATTCTCCCCGGCGGATCGCGAACTGGTGTTGCCCCAGGTCGGGGGCGACCTGCAATACCACTGCCTGGGGTGCGGCGCCCGGCACGGCATCGCCAAGCTGCTCTACACCTGCCCGGACTGCGGCGAGGTGCTCCTGATCGAGGACCAGGATTTCGCCCGGCTCAAGCAGCGCCCGGGCGCGGCCTGGCGGCGGGCCTTCGACCTGCGCCGGATGCTCAACCTGCCGGCCATCAAGGGCATCTTCCGCTACCACGAGTTGGTGGCCCCGGTGGTGCCGGCCGACAGCGTGGTCTACCTGGGCGAGGGCCACACCCCCCTGGTCGAGGCCCCGCCCCGCCTGCGCGCGGCCCTGGGCCAGGACTTCTGCTTCAAGAACGACGGCCAGAACCCGTCCGCCTCCTTCAAGGACCGGGGCATGGCGGTGGCCCTGTCCTTCCTCAACTACTTGATCAAGCACCAAGGCTTGGGAAAAGTCCTGAGCGTCTGCGCCAGCACCGGCGACACCAGCGCCGCCGCCGCCCTCTACGGGGCCTACCTGGCCCCGGCGGTGGCCTCGGCGGTGCTGCTGCCCCGGGGCAAGGTGACCCCCCAGCAGTTGGCCCAGCCCCTGGGCTCCGGGGCCATGGTCTTCGAGATCCCCGGGGTC
>JAIWNN010000075.1 GCA_020216805.1 Desulfarculus sp.
GCGCGGCCGCGGCCCAGCGGATCTACGTCCTGGAGCGGGGCCGGGTGGTGGAGTCCGGCCGCCACGCCGAACTGATGACCGCCGGCGGGCTCTATCAGCGCCTATTCGCCGAACAGGCCCTCCTGGCCGAGTTGGAGGGCTGAACCATGCCGCCCTTTGAGTTCGGCTACATGGAGGGCGACCAGCTGGGCCGGCCCTACGACCTGCGCCTGCTGCGCCGCCTGATGGGCTACGCCCGGCCCCACCTGCCCCAGATCCTGCTGGCCAGCCTCCTGATCCTGGGCAGCACCGGCCTGGACATCCTGCTGCCCTACCTCACCCGCAGCGGGATCGACCACTACATCCTGCCCGAGGCCCGCCTGGTGCACTCCCAGAGCGCCCCACCGGATTTGCTGGCGGCCCTGCGAACCCAGGGCGGGGATACGCTGGTGGCAAATGGACAGGGTGGAATCTACGTGCCTGGACCAGTGTGGCGCGGCTTGGACCCTCGCCTGGCCGCCCGCCTGCGCCAGTCCGGGGCCCTGGACCCGGCCACCTGGTACCTGGCCCCGGCCGAGGGTCCGGCCGCCGAACTGGCCCACGCCCATCCCGAGCTTTTTCATCCGGCCCAGGGCCGTTGGCTCATCGCCAGTGGCGACCTGGACCGCCTGGACCCGGCCCAGCGCCGGGCCCTGCGCGGCCCGGACCTGCGGGGTTTGGCCGGCCTGGCCCTGCTCTACGTGCTGATCGCGGCCGGGGCCTACCTGCTGGGCTTCGGTCAGCAGCTCAGCCTGGAGCGCACCGGCCAGCGCATGATGCTATCCATCCGCCAGAAGCTTTTCGAACACCTGGTCGGCCGCAGCCTGGCCTTCCACTCCCGCAACCCGGTGGGCAAGCTGGTCACCCGGCTGACCAACGACGTGCAGAACCTCAACGAGCTGTTCACCTCCAGCCTGGTGGCCTTCTTCCAGGACATCTTTCTCCTGGTGGGCATCACCGGCGCGCTGTTGTGGCTGGACTGGCGGCTGGCCCTGGTCTGCCTGGCGCTCACCCCGATGGTGGCGGCGGTGGCCTGGCTCTTCTCGCGCCTGGCCCGCGACGCCTTCCGCGATCTCCAGGGCCAGTTGGGCCGTATCAACGCCCGCCTGGCCGAGACCCTGGCCGGCCTGGCGGTGATCCAGCTCCTGCGCGCCCAGGCCCAGGGCGCGGCCGAGTTCGCCCGCCTGAACCAGGCCTACTATCGGGCCGGCATGCGCCAGATTTGGGTGATGGCCGTTTTCCTGCCCCTGACCGAGCTCTTGTCCAGCCTGGCGGTGGCCCTGATCCTCTGGTACGGCGGCGGCCAGGTGGTGCAGGAGCGCCTGAGCCTGGGCACCCTGGTGGCCTTCATCGCCTACATGCACATGTTCTTCCGCCCGGTGCGCGACCTGGCCGAGAAATACAACATCCTCCAGGCGGCCATGGCCAGCGCCGAGCGCATCTTCCACCTGATGGACGACGACCGCGCCCTGCCCGCCCCGGCCCGGCCCCGCCCCCCGGCCGACGGCCCGGGCGAGGTCCGCTTCGAGAACGTGACCTTTGGCTACGATCCCGAACGGCCGGTGCTGCGCGGGGTTGACTTCACCATCCCGGCCGGCCAGTCCTGGGCGGTGGTGGGTCCCACCGGCGCGGGCAAGACCAGCCTGGCGGGGCTCTTACTGCGCCTGCACGATCCCCAACAGGGCCGGGTGCTCCTGGACGGGGTGGACCTGCGGGAGCTGGACCCGGCCGGCCTGGCCCGGCGGGTGGCCCTGGTGGACCAGGAGGTTTTTCTCTTCTCCGGCGACCTGCGCGACAACCTGACCCTGGGCCGGGACTGGGTGACCCCCTCCGGCCTGGAGGCCGCCCTGGCGGTGAGCGGGGCCGACGCCGTGGCCCGGCAACTGCCCGAGGGCCTGGACACCCCCCTGGGCGAGGGCGGACGCCGCCTCTCCGCCGGCCAACGCCAGCTGCTCTCCCTGGCCCGGGCCCTGGCCGGCCAGCCGGCGGTGCTGGTGCTGGACGAGGCCACCAGCAGCGTGGACCCCCAGTCCGAGCGCCTGATCCAGGAGGCGTTGCCCCGGATCATGGCCGGCCGCACCGCCCTGGTCATCGCCCACCGGCTCTCCACCATCCGCCACGCCGACCACATCCTGGTGATGCAAAAGGGGCGCATCGTGGAGCAGGGCCGGCACGAGGACCTGATGGCCCAGGACGGGGTCTACGCCCGCCTGGTGCGCCTGCAACGCCTGCGCGCGGCGGCGGAGGGGGCCGCGCCCGGAGCCGATGACGAGGTCGGAGCCCAGCGCTGATCAACCCTCACCAACCAAGGGGGATGTCATGGACATGGGACTCAAGGGACGGGTGGCCTGCGTGGCCGGGGCCAGCCAAGGTTTGGGCCGGGCGGTGGCCCTGGGCCTGGCGGCCGAGGGCTGCGACCTGGCGGTCTGCGCCCGCAACGAGCAAAAACTGGCCGAGCTGGCCCGGGAGGCGGCCGAGCGCTTCGGCGTGCGGGTCTGGTGGCGGGCGGTGGACCTGATGGACTCCGGCCAGGCCGAGGAGTTCACCCGCCAGGCCGGGCGGGAGCTGGGCCGCCTGGACGTGCTGGTGACCAACGGCGGCGGCCCCCCGGCCGGGGGCTTCGCCGACTTTGACGAGGAGGCCTGGCTCCGGGCCACCCGGCTGCTCTTGTTCTCGGCCCAGGCCCTGGTGCGCGGGGCCTTGCCCTACATGCGGGAAAAGGGCTGGGGACGCATCGTCAACGTCACCAGCGTCTCGGTCAAGCAGCCCCTGCCGGCCCTGATCCAGAGCAACAGCCTGCGGGCGGCGGTGATCGGCTGGGCCAAGAGCCTGGCCGACGAGGTGGGGCCGGCGGGCATCACGGTCAACAACATCTGCCAGGGCTGGATCCTCACCGAGCGGGTTGACCAGATCCTGGACTACCGCAGCGCCAACGAGGGCCGCAGCCGCGATCAGATCGCGGCCGGGGTGCTGACCGCCATTCCCCTGGGGCGCATGGGCCGGCCGGAGGAGTTCGCCGACCTGGCGGTCTTTTTGGCCTCCGAGCGCGCCGCCTACATCACCGGGGCCAGCGTGGTCATCGACGGCGGGCTCTATCGCGGCCTGATGTAGCCGTATCGCCTTTCACCAAACGCGCGCCGCCCGCGCCGGAGTTGGCTCCGACGCGGGCGGCGTTGTTATCGGCGCGACGCTACTAGTTGATGGCGTCGAACTTGCAATTCTCGAAGCAGGTCTTGCACTTGATGCACTTGGACAGGTCGATCTTGGCCGGCTTCTTTTTCTCCCACTCGATGGCGCTCACCGGGCAGTTCTTGAAGCACAGGCCGCAGGACTTGCATTTGGCCTCGTCCACCACGAAGTCCAGCAGGGCCACGCAGCTCTTGGCCGGACACTTCTTGTCCCGGATGTGGGCCTCGTACTCGTCGCGGAAGTAGCGCAGGGTGGAGAGCACCGGGTTGGGGCCGGTCTGGCCCAGGCCGCAGAGGCTGGAGGTCTGGATCATGGCCGCCAGCTCCTCCAGGGTCTCGATGTCGCCCTCCCGGCCCTCTCCCTCCACGATGCGCTCCAGGATCTGGAGCATGCGCCGGGTGCCCTCGCGGCAGGGGGTGCACTTGCCGCAGGATTCCTCCTGCACGAAGTCCATGAAGAAGCGGGCCATGTCCACCATGCAGGTGCTGTCGTCCATGACGATCATGCCGCCGCTGCCCATGATGGCCCCGACCTTGACGATGGCCTCGTAGTCGCAAGGGGTGTCCAGGTATTGCTCTGGCACGCAGCCGCCGGAGGGGCCGCCCAACTGCACCGCCTTGAACTTGCGGTGCTTCTTGGGGATGCCGCCGCCGATGTCGTAGATGATGGTGCGCAGGGTGGTGCCCATGGGCACCTCCACCAGGCCGATGTTGTTGACATGGCCGGTCAGCGCGAAGACCTTGGTGCCCTTGCTGCCCTCGGTGCCGATGGAGGCGTACCAGGCCCCGCCCTTCTGGATGATCTGGGGGATGTTGGCCCAGGTCTCCACGTTGTTGAGCACCGTGGGGCGGTTCCAGAGGCCGGCCACGGCCGGGAACGGGGGCCGGGGCCGGGGCATGCCGCGCTTGCCCTCGATGGAGCGCATCAGGGCGGTCTCCTCGCCGCAGACGAAGGCGCCCGCGCCCTGGTAGATGTGCAGGTCGAAGGAGAAGCCGCTGTCCAGGATGTTCTCGCCCAACAGGCCGTACTCGCGGGCCTGGTCGATGGCCAGCTGCAGGCGGTGGACGGCCAGGGGATATTCGGCCCGGCAGTAGACGTAGCCCTCGTGAGATCCGATGGCCTTGGCCGCGATGGTCATGCCCTCCACCACCGAGTGGGGGTCGGCCTCCAGGATGGAGCGGTCCATGAAGGCCCCGGGGTCGCCCTCGTCGGCGTTGCAGAGCACGTACTTGATCTCGCCCGGGGACTTTTGGCAGAATTCCCACTTCAGGCCGGTGGGGAAGCCCGCGCCGCCGCGGCCGCGCAGGCCGCTGGTCTTGACCTCGGCGATGATCTGCTCCGGGGTCATCTCGGTCAGGGCCTTGGCCAGGGCCTGGTAGCCGTCGCGGGCGATGTATTCGTCGATGTTCTCCGCGTCCAGGATGCCGCGGTTCCTGAGCGCTATCAGCTTCTGGTGGGCGAAGAAGGGGATGTCCATCATGTCCGGAATGACGCTCTTGGTGGCCGGCTCCTTGTAGAACAGGCGCGCAACCGGCCGACCCTTGAGCATGTGCTCGCTGACCAGCTCGGGAACGTCGGAGACCTCGATGGCGACGTAGAAGATACCCTCGGGATAGACCACCGCCACCGGCCCCATGGCGCAGAAGCCGTTGCAGCCGGTCTCCACCACCGCGATCTCCTCGGCCAGGCCCTGCTTCTGGATCTCCGCCTTGAGCGCGTCGCGCACCGCGATGGAGCCCGCCGCCTGGCAGCCGGTGCCGCCGCAAATCAACCAATGCTGACGAAACAATTTCATGGCGCCCCCCTACTACTGCTCGCTGCCCTTGGCCAAGACCCACTGGGTCTGGACCTCGTCGGCGAGCACGTGGCGGTTGAAGACCTGGCGCATCTTGGCGTCGTCCATGTGGGAATACTTGATGGGCTCGGCGCCCGCCTTTTCCACCGTGACCAGGGGTTCGGCGCTGCACAGGCCCATGCATCCGCTGGTGGTCACGATGATGTCCTTGCGGCCGCTCTTGGTCAGTTCTTCCATCACCGCGTTGAGCACGTTGCGGGCGCCGCTGGCGATGCCGCAGGTGCCCATGTGCACGGTCACCTTGACCTGGGCCCCTCCCTCCCGCAGGCTGGTGGCCTGGGTGACTTGTTCTTTGATCTTGGCGAGATCGCTGATCTTCAGCTTGGCCATGTCTTCCTCCCGGAACTTGACCCCGGTTTGGGGGATTTTCGCGCGGCCCGAGCATAACAAGATACGCCCTCGAAGTCCACCTTTTTGCGGCTAAAAAACGGTAGGTTCGGTCCGAACCCGGGTGGTTGGCGCGTCGTTATTGGCCGAGTCGATGGGCCAGCCCCGCCGAGCCGAATCCAACCCTCCGCAGGCGGCGGAAATGGCCAAATCAAGCCCGGGGATCCCCGCGGGCGGAGGGCGGCTCCCGCGGGCGGGGGGAGGTCAGGGGGGCGGGGCCTCAGGCCCGGCCGGCTTCCCGTAGGTAGACGAACCAATAGACCAGGCCCACCATCAGTGATCCGCCGATGATGTTGCCGATGGTCACCGGCAGCAGGTTGCCCAGCCAAAAACTCTGCCAGGTCAGGTGGGGCCAGTCGCCCGGGGACTGGGCCAGGCCAGCCCAGAAGCGCTCCGGCGCGCCCAGCTTGATGAACAATCCCAGAGGGATGAAGTACATGTTGGCCACGCTGTGCTCGAAGCCGGCGGCCACGAAGGCGGTGATGGGGAACACCACCGCCGTGATCTTATCCACCACGCTGCGAGCGCTGTAGCACAACCAAACCGCCAGGCAGACCAGGGCGTTGCAGAGCACGCCCAAGGCCAGGGCCGGCCAGAACTCAATGGCGCACTTGGCGTCGGCGATGTTCAGGGCGTTGACGCCCACCGCCCGACCGCCAAAGAAATATTGCCCGGAGAAGAAGACCAGGCCGGCGGTGGCCAAGGAGCCGGCCAGGTTGCCCAGATAGACCACCACCCAGTTGCGCAGCACGGCCCGGAAAGAGACCTTGCCCCCGGCCCAGGCCATGACGATCAGGTTGTTGCCGGTGAACAGCTCGGCCCCGGCCACCACCACCAGGATCAGGCCCAGGCAGAAGGTGCTCCCGGCCAGCAGGCGGACGAGTCCCCAGGGTGCCCCGCCCAGGCCGGTGGTGGCGGTGGTGGAAAAGGCCGCGCCCAGACCGATGAAGGAGCCGGCCAGCACCGCCAGGGTGAAGAGCTTGGCCAGACCGATCTTGGCCTTGGCCACCCCGATCTGTTCGGCCCTGGCCGCCATCTGGGGCGGCAGCAAGGCGTCGATGTGGTTAGGGGAAACATGCGGTTGGGCGGAAGCGTCCATTGCGGCACCCCCTTTGGGAGAGGTTGGTCGGTCGGGGCGGCCGCCGGGCCGCCCTGGCCGGGAGCTACTGGTGCTGGAGGATGATGCGGCAGTCGGCCACCGCGCATCCCTGCCCCTTGGGATAGACGATCAAGGGATTGATGTCCATCTCCGCTATCTGCGGGTTCTCGTCCAAAAGCTGCGACAGGCGCAGGATGCAGTCCTTTATTGCCTCGATGTCCGAGGGCGGGTTGCCGCGCACGCCCTGGAGGACCTTGTAGGCCTTGATCTCCTGGATCATGCGCTCGGCGCTGGATTCCCACATCGGAGCCAGGCGGAAGCTGACGTCCTTGAGCACCTCCACCAAGGTGCCGCCCAGGCCGAACATCACGATGGGGCCCATCTTGGGGTCGCGGTGGGCGCCCAGGATGACCTCCACGCCCTTCTTGGCCATCTCGGCCAGGTATACGCCCTCGATCACCGCTTCGGGATTGTAAGCCCGGGCGTTGTCCAAAATCTGCTGGAAGGCGACCCGAGCCTCGGCCAGGTCCTTGATCCCCACCTTGACCCCGCCGGCGTCGGACTTGTGCACGATCTGGGGGCTGACGATCTTCATCACCAGGGGGAAGCCCACGAAGGCGGCGGCCGCCTCCAGCTCTTCGGGCTTGGTCACCAAGCGCGACCTGAGCAGGGGGAAGCCATAGCACTGCAAGATGCGATTGGCCTCGTGCTCGTGCATCAAGTGGACGGGCTCCAGCTCCAGGCTCTCGTTGATCAACATCTGGGCCGAGGAGCAGTCGGCCTGCACCGGCTTGACCCAGCGGGCCTGGGGCTTGAGCTTGTCGCCGAAGCGGGCCATGGCCGCCAGGGTGCGCACCGCCGCCTCGGGGAACATGTAGTTGGGGATGCCGTTCTGCTGGAGATGGTTCACCCCGGCGCTGACGTCGACGATGCCCATGAAGGAGCAAAGCACCGGCTTGTCGATTCCCCGCACCACGGTAGGCACGATGTGGGCGGTCTCCAGGATGTCGGTCATGGCCTGGGGGGTGAGGATGATCACTGCCCCGTCCACATTCTCGTCCTGGAGCACATGGCGGATGGCCGCCTCGTAACGCTCGTGGGTGGCGTCGCCGATGACGTCCACCGGGTTGTGGATGCTGGCGGTGGGGGGTAGGTCGTTCTTGAGCTTGGCCAGGGTGGCCTCGCTGAACTTGGCCAGCTTCAGGCCATGGCGGACGGCGGCGTCGGTGGCCATGATGCCGGGGCCGCCGGCGTTGGTGACGATGGCGATGCGGTTGCCCTTGGGCACCGGCTGGGAGCCGAAGGCTTGGGCGTAGTGGAACAGCTCGGTGATGCCCTCCACCCGCTGGATGCCGCTCTGCATGAAGATGGCGTCGTAGGCGGCCTCGGAGCCGGCCAGGGAGCCGGTGTGGCTGCTGGCGGCCTTGGCCCCTTCGGGGCTGGTGCCGCTCTTGATGGCCAGCATGGGCTTCTTGGCGTCCCAGGCGATCTCGCGGGCCACCTCGATGAACTCCCGCCCGTTGCTGATGTCCTCCAGGTACATCAGGATGACCTCGGTCTCCGGGTCGTCGCGCAGGTAGCGCAGCAGGTCGATCTCGGTCACGTCGGCCTTGTTGCCGAAGCTGATGAACTTGGAGAAGCCGATGTTGCGCCCGGCGGCCACGTCCAGGACCGCGGTGCAGAGCGCGCCGGACTGGGAGATGAAGGCGATGTTGCCCGGCCGCGGCATCTTGGTGGCGAAGCTGGCGTTCATGGACACGTCGTGGTCGGTGTTGATGACCCCCAGGCAGTTGGGACCCACCAGGGGGATGTTGGCCCGGTTGGCCGCCTCCTTCAGGCGCCTTTCCAACTCCACGCCCGCGCCGCCGACCTCCTTGAAGCCGGCGGTGATGACCACCGCGCCCCGGGCCCCGATCTGGCCGGCCTGGTTCAGGGTGTCGATGGCCGCCTCGGGCGGCACCACGATCACCACCAGGTCCACCGGGTCGGGCACGTCCACCAGCCGGGGGTAGGCCTTGACGCCCTGGATCGAGCGCGCCTTGGGATTGATGGGGAAGAGCACTCCCTGGTAGCCACCGTAGATGAGGTTGGAAAAAACCGCCAGCCCCACGCTGCCCTTGCGGTTGGTGGCCCCCACCACCGCGATGGAGGCCGGGTTGATGATCTTGCTGATGTCCTTGGCCATGGTTTTTCGCTCCAGTGCGGATTTGCCTGCTTGAGCCGGCCCGGCCGACTTTGGCCTGACCATCTGAGAGCTTTAAGTGTATCCGCTTCGCTTGGTCTGGCAACCAATTGTCATATTTAGCTATATTAAGGCTATGCCGCGTCTCTGCCTGGCGACAGGGCGAATCCCAACTCCAGATATTGGTAAAACCAAATTACCTGAAGTCGATCTTGGCTACCATTTTAAGCTTGATGAGCGCACGGGAAAAGATGAGCCCAACCTCATTGCCGGCTGGCGGCCGCCTCAAATTGACGGCGCGATTGAGCCCAAACCGCTTTAGGGAAAAGGCCCTACGCCCCGGCCGGCGGATCGAGGCTGGGCTCGGCGCGGTCGGCCCCCAAGGTCTTAAGGGCCTGGCGCACCTGCTCTAGCAGAAAGGCGATCACCGCCGGGTCGTGCAAGGGAGTCGAGCCCAGCTCCTGGCGCCAATCGCGGGTGGAAAACTCGAACTCGTCCTCGCCAACCCGGTGATAATAATCAAAATCAACCTCGGGGTGGCTGACGATCAGGCCCACCAGGGTCCCGCCCCAATCCCCCAGGGGCGGCCGGTCCAGGTGGCTGCGCCGGAACCAGATCCGCACCGTGGTGCCCACGCCCGGCTCGCTCTCCACGCTCAGGTCCCCGCCCCAGGCCCGGGCGTTGGCCTGCATCAGACCCAGACCCAGGCCCACCCGACGGGTGGTGCGGGTGGTGACAAAGGGATCGGTGGCCCGGGCCAGGAACTCCGGGGTCATGCCCCTGCCGTCGTCGCTGATGGTGATGGCCATGCGGTCGATGGGAGGTGGGTCCTCCTCGATGCGCACTCTCACCCGGCGGGCCCCGGCCAGCAGCGAATTCTCGATCAGGTCCAGCAGGTGCAGCGATATCTCCAGCATCTCCGCTAGCCCTCCTCCGGCCCCCGCCGCTCCAGGCCCAGCACCACCCGCCCCTCCCGTCCGGCCAAGGCCAGGGCCAGTTCGGCCAGGCTCGGTCCCCGCAGGCGGTACTCGGTCCAGGCCAGACCCATCTGGTCCAGGGCGTGGGCGTCGGAATTGGTGATCACCGCCAGGCCCCGCCCGGCCACCCAGGCCCGCACCTGATCCGGATCGCCCCGCCAGGAGACCTCCACCGCGTCCAGGGCCAGGTCCGGGGGGATCATGCCCAATTGGCCCACCAGGCTATAGGAGGGGCGGTCCAGGTGGCAGGCCACGGCCAGGCCGCCCAGGGCGTGGACGCGGCCCACCAGGTCCTGCACCGCCAGGTCGGTGGCCCCGATCAACAGGCGGGGGTTGAACTCCTCCACCTCGTCTTCGGCGTTGGCCACGATCTGGTCGCCGAAGACCTCGGGTTTGTTCTCCCCGGGCTGGAGGTGGTCGTAGACCATGGCCTGCAGGGTCAGGGCGGCGCCGAGGTCCTCGAAAAGGGCCAGGAGATGGGCCTCCTCGGCGGTGGTCACCTCCAGCCCGGCCAGGACCATGGGCGCGCGGGGGCCCAGGCGGCGGGCGGCCTCACGCGCGGCGGCCACGTTCTCGGCGCTGTTGTGGTCGCTGATGGCGATCAACTCCAAACCCAATTCGGCCGCCCGGCCCACCACCGCGCTGGGGGTGACGTCATAGCCGCCGCAGGGGCTCAGGCAGGTGTGCAGATGCAGATCGGCCCTGATCCGGCGCAGAACCAAGCTAGATCCCCAGGTCGTGCAGCCGGCCGGCCAGCTCGAAGGCGCCCTGGTCGCTGACCAGGATCGGCACCCCCTCGGCCTCGGCCTTAGTCGCGGTCTCGTCGGCCGGACGGCGCCCGCCCACCAGCACCACCGCCGCCAGTTCCTTGAGCACCGCCACCGCCACCACGTTCTGGTGGGCTTGGATGGTCAGCCAGAGGCTGCCGGCCTTGGCGTTGGCCATCACGTCGGAGAGTAGATCGGAGACGTAGCCTCCGGTCACGGCGCGATCCAGGCCCGAGCTGCCGGCGGCCACCTCCAGGCCCAACTGTTCCGCGATCTGCCGCACGGTGATCATGGACGGCTCCTCCCGGGCCCTCAGGGCCCTGGCACGGTTTTTCATGAAGGGACAGTCTTCCTCCCGGGCCTGGCCCAGGATCACGTCCGAGGCGAAGGTGTGGCAATCCGGCGCCCCGCAGATGCCGCATTCCCCGCCCGGCAGCAGGGCGGTCAGGGCCTGGATGGCCTTCATCTTCAGGATGGCCTGGCGGGGGTCGGGGTCCAGGGGCGGCAGGGGGCGGGGGGTGATCCCGCCCTCCCAGTCGAAAAGCTGCTCGGCCATCATCTTGCGCACCCGCTGGCGGTTGATGCGCGACAAGGCCCCGTAGCGCCGGATTTGGCGCAGGGTCACGCTCTTGGCCCGGTAACGGTTCTCCACCACCAGCGGCCCCCCCAGGCAGCCGTCCGGGCAGACATGGGCCTCCAGGAAGCGCAGGTCGCCCAGGCGGCCCGCCTCCAGCATGTCCAGGATGTTGACCACCTCTTGGAATCCGGCCACGTCCAGGGTGTGCTCCACGTTCACCGCCGCCGCCTGGCCGCCGCTCATGGCCCAGGCGATGCCCGCGCCCGAGCACTTCTGCAGGGTCGTCTTCTCCTCCAGGCCCTGCAAGGCGCCCAGCAGGGGGCCGTAGATCTCGCTGAAGCTGATGACTCCGTCCACGTGGGGCTGGTCCATCACCACCGGATCGTGGGGGCCGGCCATCTTGGCCGCGCAGGGGGCGATGTGGAAGACCGCCACCTCCTCCGGCAGCCACCCCAGACGCGGGGCCATGCGCTCCTTGATGACCTTGGCCGCGAAGACCCGGGGCGGCAGCACCGGCAGGATGTTCTTGAGCAGGCTGGGATAGCGGTTGGCGATCAGGCGCACCACCGCCGGACAACTGGGGCTGATGCCCGGTCGCAGCTCGGGGTGCTGATGGAGGTGCTCCTCCATGGCGGCCGAATTCATCTCGCACAGCCAGCCCATGTCCACCACCTGGTCGAAACCCAGGCGGCGCAGGGCCAAGAGGATCTGGTTGGGGGTGACCTGATAGCCGAACTGGCTGAACAGGGTGGGGCTGGCCGCGGCCACGGCGTGCTTGTGGCGGGCCACCTCGGCCAGGGGGGTGGTGTGGCAACGGATGGCGCCATGGGGGCAGACCCGAAAGCAGTCGCCGCATTGCACGCAGCGCTCGGGCAGGATGCGGGCCACTCCGCGTTGGATGCGGATGGCCTTCATGCTGCAAGCCCTCAAGCAGAGCACGCAGCCAAAACACTTGTCCGGGTCGATCCAAACCGGATGTCCGACGCCGCCGACCATCGCCCCAACCGTCCAGCCAATCAGATCAATCGCCCAATACCGGCCTGGGTTTGCCGTCCGCCGGCTCCCCCCGCAAACCTACTCCACCGCGGCCGGGTTTTCACCCTCGTCGGCGTTCTCAGGTCAGGATGATTTCCGCCACCAGCTTGGTGCCCCGGCCGGGGCTGGTGTGGATTTCCAGGCGGTCGCTGTTGCGCTTGATGTTGGGCAGGCCCATGCCGGCGCCGAAACCCATCTCGCGCATCTCCGGGGTGGCGGTGGACCACCCCTCCTGCATGGCCAGATCCAGGTCCGGGATGCCGGGCCCCTGGTCCTCCACCACCAGGCGCACCAGGGCGGGAGCCAGGTAGACGCTCAATCCTCCCCCGCCTCCGTACATCACCACGTTCATCTCGGCCTCGAAGGCCACGATGGCCACCCGGCGCAGGCATTGGGCGGAGAAGCCGACCTCCTTCAGCAGGTTCTTGACCGCGATGGAGACCTGGCCCGCCCCGGCGAAATCGTTGGCGGCGATGGTGAAGGCGTGGAGGAGTTCGGGCTCCTGGTCCTGGGGCGGGGTCATGCCCGCCCTTCCGGCAGGGACCAGCCCCGCAGGCCCTGCGCGAACAACAGGCCGCAGGCGTCGAACATGGAATAGGCGGTGGTCATCAGAGGCAGGTCGAATTCCTGGGCCAGCAGCGTCACCGCCTCGCTGGGGCGCTTGCCCCGCACGAAGACCACGGCGCGGATGCCGGCCACCTCGGCGGTGCGCACCACCTGGGGGTTGGCCAGCCCGGTGAGCAGCAAGCTGCCGGGATGGGAAAAGGCCAGAACATCGCTCATCATGTCGGCGGCGTGGGCGAGCAGGACCTCCCGCTCCAGGAGCGCATGCCCACTGAGGACCTCGGCCTGGAGCCAGGAGGCGATCTGGGCCAGCTTGACTGGCACCTAGGCGGTTACTCGTAGCGCTCGACCAGGTCCACCACCGTGTCGGCCATGACCTTGCGGTGGGTGTCCTGGTCCACCACCATCACCGGGGCCACGCCGCAGGCGCCCAGGCAGCGCACCTGCTCCAGGGTGAAGCGGCGGTCGGGGGTGGTGGTGTCCACCGGTATCCCCAGGTGGCGCTCCAGGCGCTCCAGGGCCTCCTTGCCGCCGCGCACGTAACAAGCGGTGCCCATGCAGACCCGCACCGTGTGACGACCGCGGGGAATCATGGAGAAGAAGCTGTAGAAGGTGGTCACGCCGAAGACGTCATGGCCGGGGATGCCCAGTTTGGCCGCGATGCGCTCCTGCACCGGCACCGGCAGATAGCCCGCCACGCCCTGGGCCTGCTGCAACACCGGGATCAGCGAGCCGGGCTTGCCGCGGTATTTCGCGCAGATGGCGTCGATGCGCTCCACCATCTCGGGGGTGATATCCTCCGGCATGGTGCTCCGGCTCAGATCGGGTGCCGTGCTCATGGCTCGCTCCTCGCTAGACTTGCGGTGACGGGCCTCGTCGGGCCCGGGAATCGATCACCCACGTCAGCATGGCTTTCGCCCATGCTATCGCCGTAGTTTCCGGCTTGATTTTACTAGCACACCCGTTCGGGGGTGGCAAGGCTTTTCAGGCCGCGCAGAGCACCAACAGGGCCATCACCTCGGCGCTCTCGATGCTGGCCCCCAGGGTGTCGCCGGTGATCCCGCCCAGGCGGCTTTGATACCACCAGCCTTGGATCAGCCCCACCAGCAGCACGCCCACGGCGGCCAGCAGCCCGGCCCGTCCGGCCAGGACTCCGGCCACCGCCAGGGCGGCCGCGGCCGAGATCAGTTCCGGCCCCAAGCTGCCCGGCCCGGCCACCGCCGCTCCCAGGCCC
>JAIWNN010000159.1 GCA_020216805.1 Desulfarculus sp.
GGCCGGCTTGGGCGCGGCCGGGGCGGCGGCCGGCTTGGGCGCGGCGGCGCCGGCCACCGGGGCGGCCTTGGGACGGTCGACCTTGACCTTCTCCTTGGCCGGAACGCGGGCGGCCAGGAGCTTGTCCATGAAGCCCTTGACCAAAGTCACGGTCTTGGGATGACGCAGGATGATGATGTCGCCGCCGGCCATCAGGAAGGAGATGGCGGCGCAGGTCTCCATCAGCACGCCGCGCATGGAGCTGTCGCCCAGCTCGGGGGCCTCGGCGTCGCTGAGCTTGGCCTCCTTGGACTTCCAGACCTCGTTGCCCACGTTGTTGATCATGGGCAGCACCAGCTTGTCGTCCTCCTGGACCAGCGCGGCCATGCGGATGCGCTCCATGACCGAGTAGGAGTACTCCATGCCGTAGCCCAGGCCGCCGGTGGTGGGGTCGATGACGATCTTGTCCAGGGGCACGCCCAGGTTGCCCAGCAGGATGTTGAGCTGCTTGGCCAGGTTGACGTCGATGGGCGAGGAAGCGATGATGGAGTGCTTGTAGGCCAGGGCGGCGGCGCCGATGGCCTTGTGGTTGGATTCCTCCACCGGGCCCAGCAAGAGGCTCTTGCCCTGGTGGTCCTCGGCGATTTTCTTCAGCACCTCGGCGTCCTTGTTGCCATTGGCCGAACCCCAGACGATCAGGGGCACGTCGATGGCGGCCAGCACCTTGCCGACCGTGGCCGAGGCGGACTCGGGCGAGGCGTCCTCGCCGTTGGGGTCGGTGGACTTGAGCTGGAGCACGATGGCCTCGGCTCCGTACTGGTCCACGCACTTCTTGGCCCAGGCGGCCGGATCGCCCAGGACGTCGGCGAACGGCTCGCTGCAGGCCGCCGGCCAGTCGTCGGGCTTGATGTCCCACACCTCCATGGCCAGCACCGGCTTGCGGGGCATGGCGCCTTCGAAAGTGTGGAAGGGGTAGGCCGTCTCGCCGCCCACGGTCAGCGCCTTGGGGCCCTGGCCGAGGGTCACCTCCATGATCTTGCCGGAGTAGGAGACTTTAGGAATTTCGAAGGCCACCGCAACTCCCTCCGCTGCTAAAGTGGTGTAGTTGGCTAAAAATTACGCACCTGACGGCTCCCCGACCCACCGCGCCCACTCAAACGCGGATGGGTTAGCCGTCAAGGCCCTGTATCTCCTGGTTTTTCTTCGCGCCAGCCCGGGACGCCCCGGTCCGGCCCCAGCCTGATTTGCATCCCCTTTCGCCCCGGATGGCTCCACCCTGGACCCATGGGGAGGGACCCCGCACGTCGCGCTTTGTGCGCGGCGGTACATGTCAGGCCGAAAAAAATCGCGTTGTTCCTCAAATATCCAGGAAAAGGCGGGTTCACGCTAGTACATTCCCAAAGACCTGTCAAGGAAAAAGCTTTGGTTGCACAATCCGGCCTTATCCTGTGTTTTTACTATTCAATCTCCCACCCATCCCTTCGCCGTCTCAGGCCTTGTGGCCGGCCAAAAGACGGGCGAAGATGGCGAAGGCGGCCTTGACCACCGGGTTGTCGGCCGGCAGTTGACTGGTGGGTTTGCCCTGCTGGTCGAAGGCGGCCAGCTCGGGGTCGTCGGGGATCCAGCCGACCAGGTCCAGGCCCAGCTTGGCGATGGTCTCCAGCTGCTCGGGGGTGGGATCCTGGCGGACCATGGTCAGGATGAGATGATTCTCGCCCTTCAAGATGCCCATGTCCTTGGCCAGGTCGCGGGCGCGCTGGGCGGCGGTGAGCGAGCGCAGGCTGGGGTCGCTGATGACCAGGAAGAGGTCGGCGCGCTGGGTGGTGACCCGGCTGATGTGCTCCAGGCCGGCCTCGTTGTCCACCACCAGGTAGCGGTAGTTCTCGGCCAGCTTGTCCATGCACTCGGTGAGCAGGTGATTGGCGGCGCAATAGCAGCCCGCCCCCTCGGGATGGCCCATGGCGATGAGGTCGAAGCCCTGGCTCTCCAGCAGGCACTGGTTGACCTTCATTTCGATGAACAGATTCTTGGTCATGCCCTGGGCCTGGCCCTTCTTCATGTTCTCGCGGGCCTCGCCCAGGGTCTCGGAGAGCTCCAACCCCAAGACTTCATTGAGGTTACTGTTGGCGTCGGCGTCCACGGCCAGCACTGGGGTCAGGCCGTTCTCCACCAGATAGCGGACCAACAGGCCGGCCACGGTGGTCTTGCCCACCCCTCCCTTGCCGGCGACGGCGATGGTGAAGGCCAAGAGTTACTCCTTAAAAGTTTTAGAAATGGCTCCCGCGCGCCATCCGGCCGCGCCACCTTCCCCGCGCGGGAGGCAAAAGAGGCCAATTGCGCGAAGGCAAAGGTTTTTTAGTAGTTGATACTAGGTAAGGTAGAGGATTTACCGGGGGCTGTCAAGCTTCGTCGGTTACAAGTGTGACCGCCATTGTGACCGACTGTCACAACCGCCTTGACCTGATCTGTTTCCAACTCTATGATACAGCGTGAGCCTGCCTCGGCACTCTGCCCGAGACCTCCGGCGGTGCCGGGGGGCGCCGAAGAGCTCGCGCCGCCAGCCTCTATCCTTCGCACACCTCGGAGATAATGGAGGATATCGCTTTGGAAACCAATGCGTTATGGCGTGAAGCCCGCCAGCGGCTTCGGGCGTCGCTGGGGCAGAAGGATTTTGAAACCTGGCTGGATCCGGTGCGGCTGCGGCTGGACGAGAACCGGGCTGTGCTTCAAGTGCCCAACCGTTTCTTCGCCTCGTGGATAAGGGAGCGTTATTGGCAATCGGTGAGCCAGGCCCTGAGCCAGAGCGCGGGGACGGATCTGGAGTTGGGGCTGGAGATCAGCCAGATGGAGGAGGTGGAGCGGGAGGCGGCTCCGGTGCTGCCGTTGCGGCCGGTGGCGCAGGTCAACGAGCCGCCGCTGCTCAATCCGCTTTATACCTTCGACAGCTTCGTGGTGGGCAAGTGCAACGAGCTGGCCTTCGCGGCCTGCAAGGCGGTGGCCGACCAGCCGGGGCGGCAATACAACCCTTTGTTCATCTTCGGCGGTCCGGGGCTGGGCAAGACCCACCTGATCACGGCGGTGGGCAACGAGATTCTGAAGCGCCAGCCAGGGGCGGTGATCCACTACGGCTCGGCCGAGGGGCTGTCCAACGAGCTGATCCAGGCCATTCGCTTCGACGGCCTGGCCCGTTTCCAGGAAAAGTACCGTCAGGTGGACTGTCTGCTGCTGGACGACATCCATTTCCTGGCCGGCCGGGAGCGGACTCAGGAGGAGTTTTTCCACACCTTTAACGCGCTGTACCAGAGCGGCAAGCAGATCGTGGTGACCAGCGACAAGATGCCCAAGGAGATACCGGGGTTGGAGAAGCGGTTGCGCACCCGGTTCGAGTGGGGCCTCTTGGTGGACCTGCAGCCGCCGGACGAGGAGACCAAGGTCGCCATCCTGCAGAAGAAGGCGGCGGAGCGGGGCCTGGACCTGGCCCATCGGGTGGCCCATTTCCTGGCCCGCCAGCCGGAGGCCAACGTGCGGGTGCTGGAGGGTTACCTGACCCGGGTGATCGCCATCAGCAGCTTCCAGCAGGTGGAGGTGACGCTGGATCTGGTGCAGCGGGTGGTGGGCCCCCTGGTCAGCGAGCGCCAGGTGAGCATCGACGACGTGTTGAGCGCGGTGGCCCAGCAGTATGGGGTCAAGGTGGCCGATCTCAAGGGTTCGCGCAAGACCCGGGACGTGAGCCTGCCGCGTCAGGTGGCGATGTACCTGGCCCGGCGGTTGACCCGGGCCAGCTTCCCGGAGATCGGCCGCAGTTTCGGGGGCAAGGACCATTCCACGGTGGTCAAGGGGGTCAAGCGCATCCAGGAGCTTTTGCGGGAGAACCCGGAGCTGGCCGAGCAGGTGCGGGTGGCCGAGCGGGCCCTGACCGAGCGGCGGTTCATGGTGGGTCCTCGGCCGAGCGAAAGTGGAGTATAGGGGTCCTTAGCCCTTCCGGTGGGGAAAAGCCAGGTGGCGGTGGAAAAAGCCGTACCTGGCTTTTTTATTGATCCTAAATGGTTAGCATGGTTTTCCACCAATGCCCCGGCCCCCCGTTACTACAATTAATTAAATCAAAAGACCTAAATTCAAAGCGGGCCGGCCCTTGGGGTGGAAAAGCCGACCCAAGGAGCGGGTGGCGGTCCGGAAATGATCAGGGAAGGTGAAGAATGGGAGCCTGGCGGCGAGCGGCCCCCCGGAGACCAAGGCCGGGACTAAGATCGCGGCTCTATCCCGGCCGGCGGCGCCCCCGGTCCTCATCGGCGGGCCAAGGCGTTCAAACCGTGCGCCAGTTCCTTGCCTTTTCTTTCATTTCCTGGACCGCGCTGCAAAAATCGACTTGCGCGCCCATCACCCACCCAAATATATGGACTGGACATGTTTACAAATTAGCTATTAAGATTGATGAACCATCATCACACTCGCAAGGTCGGGCCTTGCGTCAGAACTGCCCACGACCACAGGGGGCGCCGCCATGAAGCTAGGTTTGCGAAACCGATTTCTTCTTCCCACGTTGTCGCTGTTGATTCTCGGCATGACCATCATGGCCGGCGTTTCCTACCTGGCCGCCAGCGGCTCCATCAGCGGCATGGTGGAGATGTACCTGCGACAGTTGGTGCGCACCTCGTCCCTCCAGGTTTCCTCCTGGATCCTGGACCGCCAGCGCGAGGTCCGCACTTGGTCGCGGGATCCCCTCTTCCGCTCGGCGGTGGGAGACGGGGCCGAGACCGCCCGCTACGTGGTCAGCTCCAACTTCGAGCGCATGACCAAGGAGTATCCCATCTACGAGGTCCTGAACCTGGTGGACAAGGCCGGCCTGGTGGTGGCGGCCAGCCAACGCGATGTGGTGGAAAAAGTCAACGTCAGCGATCGCGCCTACTTCAAGCAGGCCATGCAGGGCCAGGGCAACGTCTCGGAGGTGCTGGTGAGCAAGGCCAGCGGCAAGCCGGTGGTGGCGGTGGCCGAGCCGGTGCGCCTGCGTCCGGTGGGCGGTGGAGACGCCGATTCGGGCGAGGTGGCCGGGGCCATCGTGGCGGTCGTGGATCTGGACATGTTCGCCAAGACCTACATCGACCCCATCAAGCTGGGTGAGACCGGATACGCCTATGTGGCCGACAAGACCGGCAAGATCCTGGCCCATCCCGACAAGACCAAGATCCTCAAGCTGGATCTGAAGGACCTGGATTTCGGCAAGAAGATGCTGGCCGAGCGCTCCGGGGCCCTGGAATACCAGTTCGAGGGCATCGACAAGCTGGTGGCCTTCGAGGAGGAGCCCAAGATGGGCTGGATCCTGGCCATCACCGCCAACCGGGCGGAGGTTCTGGCCCCGGCCCGCAACCTGGGGGTGATCATCCTGCTGCTGGGCCTGGGGGTGGTGGTGGCGGCGGCGGCGGTGATTTTCCTGGCCGCTGGTTCGATCGTCAAGCCGATCAACAACTTCACCCAGGGTCTCAACGAGGCGGCCACCCAGGTGGCCCTGGCCTCGGGCGAGGTGGCCAACAGCAGCCAAGGCTTGGCCCAGGGCACCAGCGAACAGGCGGCCAGCCTGGAGGAGAGCGCGGCCTCGCTGGAACAACTGGCCTCCATGACCAACCGCAACGCGGAGAACTCCAGCCAGGCCAAGGGGCTGATGGACGAGACCACCAATCTGGCGGTGAAGGCCAACGCCTCGATGAAGGATCTGCGCGCGGCCATGGTCCAGATCAGCCAGGCCAGCGACCAGACCGCCAAGATCATCAAGACCATCGACGAGATCGCCTTCCAGACCAACCTGCTGGCCCTGAACGCGGCGGTGGAGGCGGC
>JAIWNN010000160.1 GCA_020216805.1 Desulfarculus sp.
TTCCCGATGGTCGGTGGTCTTAAGGGAGAAGGTCTCCTCGGTCTTGGGGTAGCTGTCGGCGATGTCCTTGGGGATGGCGGCGCGGTGGTAGTAGACCGCGCCACGACGGTAGAGTCGGGGGTGTCCGGGCATCTTGTCCATGCTCCACTGTAACAGCTCGCTGTAACACTTGGAAGGACTAACTGCCCGAAATAAAACAAGCTGCTGAAAAACCAGCAGCTTGTGATCATGTGGCGGAGAGGGTGGGATTCGAACCCACGTAGCGGGGATTAGCCGCTAACCCGATTTCGAGTCGGGCCCGTTACGACCACTTCGGTACCTCTCCGATTCAATTCCATTTACCCAGCCTCCACCGGCGAGGAGCTCGCCTCCCGGGGCATTGTCGGGCGGCGCCCGGTCGGGCTGGGGCCGGCTTCGCCCCCATGTCCGCGCCCGCCGGGCAACCGGGCCGGTGGAGCGCCTCGACCCCCGAATCCGCGGCCGAACCGCATCCGGCCAGGCTCGGACCGTCCCCTCGGAACCGGGACTGCTAATATACCAAAAAATCCCGCCAGCGGCCTCAGGCGGCGCGGCGCTTGCCGCTGACCGCGTCCAGGCTGATCTTGAACACCCTGGTCTTGTGCCCCAGTTTCGCGATGTAGTCAAGCCCCTGGGTCCGGAATTGGGCGCTGTACTTGTCGATCAGACCCTCCAGGGCTCGGTGCTTCTCGACACCAATCGCCTCGCTGGCCCGGCCCTGGACCACCACGCTCTCATATCGCGTGCTGAACTGCTCCGGCAGCACCTGGTGCGAGCCCACCACGCAGAACGAGACCCGGGGATCGTGGGCCAGGTTGTCCAGCTTGCGGCCCTCCGGGGCGCAGTGGAAATAGATCGCGCCATCCAGCAGGCAATAGTGGAGCGGGGCTCCGTAGGGCTGGCCCTGGGCCGAAACCGTGGAGAGCACCCCGAAGACGCCCTCCCTCAGGATCCGCAGCGCCTCGTCCGGGCCGATGGCCCGGTCTTTTCGGCGCATTTCGCGGGGCATGGTCAATCAATCGCTCCCAGCCCCGGTTTTCCCCGGCGGGCGGCGAAAAAGCCGCGCAGGATGGCCGCGCTGGGCTCCGCCAGCAGGCCGCCCTCCACCCGTAGGCGGTGATTGAGGCCCGGGGCCTGGTTGAGGTCCAGCACCGACCCCAGGGCCCCGGCCTTGGGGTCGCTGGCCGCGTAGACCACCCGGGCCACTCGGGCCCAGACCAGGGCCCCGGCGCACATGGGGCAGGGCTCCAGGCTGACGTAGAGGGTCGCGCCGGTCAGCCGGTAGTTGCCCAGGATCGCCGCCGCGGCCCGCAGACAGAGCACCTCGGCATGGGCGGTGGGATCGCAGGCCAGGATGCTGCGGTTGTGCTCGGCGGCCAAAAGCCGCCCCGCTCCATCCACCAGCACCGCGCCCACCGGCACCTCGCCCAGCTCGGCCGCGCGCCGGGCCAAACCCAGGGCCTGGGCCATCAGACGCCAGTCATCCTCAGTCCAACTCGGCTCCATGCCGCAAATTACCACTTCCCCCCACCCCCGGCAACGGCGCGCCTCCCCGGCCTTTTCCCTTCCCCCCCGGTTGACAGCCCTGCCCGCCCATGACATTAATAACCTAAGCCAAACAGGCGCCGCCTGTTTGGCGCTGGCCTTTTGGGAGGGGGTTTGGGGGAACCCTTTTGGGCCACCAAAAGGGTTCCCCCAAAAATCTCCCCAGGAGCCGAACCATGGCCATGGTCTTGTTGCGCGAGCTGGAGGACCGCTTCCAAGCCGATGTCTGGTGCGAGGCCCTGGAGGCCGAGGGCATCCCGCACCTGTTGCGCACCTACCAGGACACCGCCTATGACGGCCTGTTCGTCAGCCAACGCGGTTACGCCTCGCTCTACGTGGAGGAGGAGTGGCTGCCCCGGGCCCGGCGGGTGGATGACGGCCTGGCCGGGCGCGCGCCCGAAGGGGTGAACGGGGCCGCCGACCTGGCCCGGCGCATCGACCACACCCTGCTGGACCCCAACGCCGGCGAGGCCGAGTTGCTGACCCACCTGGAGCAATGCCGGGAGATGGGCGCGGCCGCGGCCTGCCTCAACCCCTGGCTGGTGGCCCGGGCCGCGCGGGAGCTGGCCGGCAGCCCGGTCAAGGTCTGCGCGGTGGTGGGCTTCCCCTTGGGGACCAACACCGCCACCGCCAAGCTGGCCGAGGCCCAGGAGCTGGCCCAACTGGGGGCCCAGGAGATCGACGTGGTGCTGAACCGGGGCCTGGCTCTCTCCGGCCGAGAGGCCGAGGCGGTGGCCGAGATCGCGGCCATCGCCCGCGCCCTGCCCGGCCGCGCGGTCAAGGTGATCCTGGAGGTTTCGGCCCTGGGACCGGAGTTGACCCAGCGGGTCTGCGCCCGGCTCCTGGACAGCGGGGCGGCCTTTGTCAAGACCGGCAGCGGCTACTTCGGCGGGGCCACGGTGGGCGAGGTGCAGATGCTGCGCGCGGCGGTGGGCCAGCGCCTGGGGGTCAAGGCCGCCGGCGGCATCCGCGACCTGGAACAGGCCCTGGCCCTGGTGGGGGCCGGAGCCGACCGCCTGGGGGCCAGCGCCGGTTATGCCATCTGGCGAGAGGCCAAAAGGCGCTGGCCGGACCGGGACTCGTAGCCGGCGGCGAGGCCCGCGAGGGCGGGCTTGGCATGGCTTTTTGCACCAAAGCTGCAAAAACGCATGCCAAGCCCGCCCCGGCCCAAGGCCGCGCCCCGAGGATTGCGGCTAAACCTCCCACCCCCAACCCGGACGGTCGCGCCCCTCATGGCGAAATTGCTCTTCATCGGCCTGGACGGCGTCGGCCTGGACCTGGCCCGGCACCTGGTCCGGATCGGGGTGACGCCCCACCTGGGCGAGCTGATGGATCGGGCCGGGGCCTGGGCCACCAACTCGCCTTTGCCCGAGGTCAGCCCGGTCTGCTGGACCAGCCTTTTCTCCGGCCAGGGGCCGGGCTGGCACGGGGTCTTCGGCTTCGGCGAGCCGGCGCCCGGCAGCTACCTGGTGCGTCCGGTGGACTCCGGCGCGGTGCGGGTCCCTCGGCTCTGGGATCGCCTCTCCAGGTCCGGGGGCCGGTCGGTGGTGCTCAACGTGCCCCTGACCTACCCCGCCACGCCGCTGAACGGGATCATGGTCAGCGGCTTCGTGGCCCCGGAGCTGACCCGGGCGGTGCATCCACCAGAAATGCTGAGCCAAATCCAGGCCATGGGCTATCGACCCGAATCCGACCTGGACCGGGCGGTGAGCGATCCCGCCGCCCTGACGCCCGACCTGCTGGCCGCCCTGGAGGTTCGCCTGGAGCTATTCGAGCGGATGATGGCCCAGCCCTGGGACCTTTGCGTGGCCGTCTTCACCGAGACCGACCGCATCAACCACTTCCTCTGGCCGGCCCTGGGGGACGACGCCCACCCCCTGGCCGAGGCGGCCCGCCGGGCTTATCGTCGCATCGACGACTTCCTGGGCCAGGTCTGGCGGAAATACGCCCCGGCCATCGCATCAGGCCAGGTGGTCCTGATGCTGGCCGCCGACCACGCCTTCGGCCCCATTGTCAGCGAGGTCTACCTCAATCCCTGGTTGCGCGAGCAGGGCCTGCTGATCGCCGAGGGCTGGCAGGCCGGGCCGGGTCATGAGCGCATCCTGCCCGCCAGCCAGGCCCTGGCCTTGGACCCGGGGCGGATTTACTTGCACTGGGCCGGGCGCTTCCCCGGCGGCAGGCTCACGCCTGGCCCGGCGGCCGAGCAATTGCGCGGCCGGATCCGGGCCGGACTGCTGGGCCTGCGTTTTCGCCGCCTGGGGCGCGGCCCGGACGGACGCCCGGCCCTGGTGGAGGAGGCCCCCATCGCCGCGGTCCACGATGGCCGCCAGCTCTACCACGGCCCCCAGGCCCATCTAGCCCCGGACCTGGTGGCGGTGGCCGCGCCGGGCTACTCCCTGCGCGCCGGCATGGCCCGCACCGGCGTCTTTGGCCTCAGCCACCTCACCGGCACCCACCGCCCCGAGGGGGCCTTGGCCCTGGTCCTGCCCCCACCAAGATCCCAGCCAGCCAATTTGGCCGGTCTTTACAGGCTGATGGCCACTGCGCTGGGCCTGGAGGCCAAGGCCGGACCGGGACCGGATTTGCCCTCTTTGTCGCATCTCGGTTAAAGTAAGGTTAATTATTCCTCGCGCCGTGACCGACGCCATACCTCGCCCGGCCTTGGACCACGTCTGGCGCCGCACCCGTGATAAAGGCTTGCCGCATGTTCGACCCCGCCCGCCCTTCACCTCTGGACCTGAAGAATTTCGACGCCTACCTGGAGACCTGCCGGCGATTCCTGGACCAGCGCCTGGCGGGTTTGCGCAGCCTGGAGGAGGTGGCCCGGCTCGAATCCCAGCTCAACCGCTACCCCCGCCTGGACCGTCTGGAAGAGCCGCGCGACATCGTGATCATCGACCAACGGTTCATCTCGCCCCGGGACCTGGAGCGCGGGGTGGACGCCCTGCTGGCGGGGGCGGTGCTCCTGGAGCACGCCTGCGCCGGCGAGGCCACCCGCCTTGGCCTGGGCACCAAATATCTGCTCAATCCCCGCCGCCATCTGACCCCCGAGATCCTGGCCGACCACCTGGGCCCCGACCCCGCCCTGCCCCACCCGCCCGAGACCCTGCGCCCCCTCTCCCTGGGCCGCCGCCACATGCTGCAACTGGCCTGGGACCTCTGGCGGCTGGCCGAGGACAACGGCCAGGACCCCCTCCAGGTGCTCAAACGCCAGCACCTGTTGATCATCGTCAACGAGCAGAGCGCCCAGGGGGTCATCGACGACTTCCGCGAGGCCCAGTTCTACGGCTTCGAACGCCGCCGGGTCCTGTTCATGGTCCAGCGCGCCTTCCACGGCTTCAACCTCGGCCCCCGGGGTTGGTTCTACGACCAAGACAGCCCCCTGCGCCTGCACAACCACGGCCAGATGCTGATGCAGACCACCATGGACGGCCAGCTCTTCCGCCTGGACGACCAAGGCCACCGCCGCTATCTGCCTTGGACCGAATACCTTTCTCTTTTGGGCGACTTCGTGGACAAGGTCTCCTTCAACATCGAGGACCTGGACTACCTCTCCCAATCCCTGGACCACCTGGGCCTGGCCGCCGCGCTCAAGCTGGCCGAGGCCGGGGCCGCCATGATCATGGAGGTGGTCAACAACGACCCCGAAAACCCCATCAAGGGCGGGGCCTGCTATTGGGACCCGGAGCTGAACCGCAACGTCATGATCGAGTCCTTCTGCCTCCAGGGCGTGCAGCCCGAGGACATCGCGGTGCTCAACAAGAACGTCAACCACTATCCCCAACCCGCCCGCGGCCTGGCCGCCGTCCGTCAGCACGGCCTGGCCATGCCCATCGCGGTCAAGAAGAACTTCCTTTACTTCCAACCCGTGCAGGGCGACCTCAACTTCCTGGTCCCCACCGTCTTTGTCCGCCGCCCCCAGCTCAGGCCCATCCGGGCCTGGAAGGGGCCGCGCCACACCCCCGCCGCCCTGGCCGCCCTGGCCCAACAGGACCAGCGCCCCGGCTTCTGGGCCTGGGCCGCCGGCCTCACCGGCCTGGCGCTTTGAGAGAAGAGAATTCGGGGGAACCCTTTTGGGGGCCCAAAAGGGTTCCCCCGAGCCCCCTCCTAAAAATCCTTTCATTATCGGCGTTTGCCTGCCAGCGCGAAGCGCTGGCAGGCAAACGCCGATGACCATGCTTTTTATACGGGCGAGGCGAA
>JAIWNN010000076.1 GCA_020216805.1 Desulfarculus sp.
ATGGCTAAGCACGCTACTCCTTTATTAGACCAGTTAGAGTCGGGTCCTTGGCCTTCGTGGGTTTCGGACTTAAAGCAGGAGGCTGAGAACCGGGCTAAGAACCCTCGGGGTGTTGAGTTCCAGATACCTGTTGACGTTGTTGACGACGTTTTAGGTTTAATGGAGTTAACTTACGTTCACAAGCGGACTCACTGGAAGCACGGTGGTATAGTTGGTGTTTTCGGTTACGGTGGTGGTGTTATAGGTCGGTACTGCGACCAGCCTGAGATGTTCCCTGGTGTTGCTCACTTCCACACTATACGGGTTAACCAGCCTGGTGGTAAGTTCTACACTACTGAGTACTTACGGCAGTTATGCGACTTATGGGAGTTCCGGGGTTCGGGTTTAACTAACATGCACGGTTCGACTGGTGACATAATATTCTTAGGTACTACTACTCCTCAGTTAGAGGAGATATTCTACGAGTTAACTCACAACTTAAACCAGGACTTAGGTGGTTCGGGTTCGAACTTACGGACTCCTTCGGACTGCATAGGTGAGGCTCGGTGCGAGTACGCTTGCTACGACACTCAGGCTTTATGCTACGCTTTAACTATGGAGTACCAGGACGAGTTACACCGGCCTGCTTTCCCTTACAAGTTCAAGTTCAAGTTCGACGGTTGCCCTAACTGCTGCGTTGCTTCGATAGCTCGGGCTGACTTATCGTTCATAGGTTTATGGCGGGACGCTATAAAGATAGACCAGAAGGCTGTTCAGGCTTACATAGGTGGTGAGTTAAAGCCTAACGCTGGTGCTCACGCTGGTCGGGACTGGGGTAAGTTCGACATACAGAAGGAGGTTTTAGACTTATGCCCTACTAAGTGCATGTGGATGGACGGTGGTAAGTTAGTTATAGACGACAAGGAGTGCAACCACTGCATGCACTGCATAAACGTTATGCCTCGGGCTTTACGGATAGGTGACGACCGGGGTTTAGCTATATTAGCTGGTGCTAAGGCTCCTATATTAGACGGTGCTCAGATGGGTTCGTTATTAGTTCCTTTCATAAAGGTTGAGGACCCTTACGACGAGATAAAGGAGGTTATAGAGAACATATGGGACTGGTGGATGGAGGAGGGTAAGAACCGGGAG
Organism: Desulfarculus sp.; assembly: GCA_020216805.1. Taxonomy (GTDB): domain Bacteria; phylum Desulfobacterota; class Desulfarculia; order Desulfarculales; family Desulfarculaceae; genus JACRDC01. The sequence goes on from JAIWNN010000076.1 coordinate 1,132, forward strand.
CGGTTAGGTGAGTTAATAAAGCGGCAGGGTTTCCAGAAGATGTTAGAGGTTACTGGTATAGACCCTATGCCTCAGCACGTTCAGGAGCCTCGGCACAACCCTTACATATTCTGGAAGGAGGAGGAGGTTGAGGGTGGTTGGCAGCGGGACATAAAGGAGTTCCGGAAGTACCACCAGCGG
>JAIWNN010000077.1 GCA_020216805.1 Desulfarculus sp.
ATGGCTTTCATATCGTCGGGTTACAACCCTGAGAAGCCTATGGAGGACCGGATAACTGACATAGGTCCTCGGCACTTCGAGGAGTTCTACCCTCCTGTTATAAAGGCTAACAAGGGTAAGTGGTTATACCACGAGATATTAGAGCCTGGTGTTTACGTTCACGTTTCGGAGACTGGTGACGAGGTTTACACTGTTCGGGCTGGTGGTGCTCGGTTAATGTCGATAACTCACATACGGGAGATATGCGAGATAGCTGACAAGTACTGCGACGGTTACTTACGGTTCACTACTCGGAACAACATAGAGTTCTTAACTCCTTCGAAGGAGACTGCTTACGCTTTAAAGGCTGACTTAGAGTCGCGGAAGTTCGCTGCTGGTTCGTTCAAGTTCCCTGTTGGTGGTACTGGTGCTGGTATAACTAACATAGTTCACACTCAGGGTTGGATACACTGCCACACTCCTGCTACTGACGCTTCGGGTCCTGTTAAGGCTACTATGGACGTTTTATTCGACGACTTCAAGAACATGCGGTTACCTGCTCACTTACGGGTTTCGTTAGCTTGCTGCTTAAACATGTGCGGTGCTGTTCACTGCTCGGACATAGCTATATTAGGTTACCACCGGAAGCCTCCTATGATGGACCACGAGTACTTAGACAAGATGTGCGAGATACCTTTAGCTGTTGCTGCTTGCCCTACTGCTGCTATACGGCCTTCGAAGGTTGAGTACGAGGGTAAGACTTACAACTCGGTTGCTGTTAAGCAGGACCGGTGCATGTTCTGCGGTAACTGCTACACTATGTGCCCTTCGATGCCTTTAGCTGACGCTGAGGGTGACGGTATAGTTTTAATGGTTGGTGGTAAGGTTTCGAACCGGATATCGCGGCCTACTTTCTCGAAGGTTGTTGTTGCTTTCATACCTAACGAGCCTCCTCGGTGGCCTACTACTACTGCTACTATAAAGCGGATAGTTGACGTTTACGCTGCTAACGCTAACAAGTACGAGCGGTTAGGTGAGTGGGCTGAGCGGATAGGTTGGGAGCGGTTCTTCGAGAAGTGCGAGTTACCTTTCACTCACCACTTAATAGACGACTTCCGGGACCCTGCTTACTACACTTGGCGGCACACTACTCAGTTCAAGTTC
>JAIWNN010000161.1 GCA_020216805.1 Desulfarculus sp.
AACGGCGGCCTGGACCGCTTCGGGGGCGGGGCACGCCGCCGGGGGCGCGAGCGGAGGCGGCGGCGAGGTGGGTCGTCGCGCCCCGCGCGAAGGGCGACCGGATTCGCCCCCGGTCTCGCTGGGGCGGGGGGGCTTGGCCTGGGCCTGGGCCTGGTGGGCCAAGGCGGCCTCCAAAAGCTCCTCGGGCGAGGCGGTGAGCTCCTTGCCGTCGGGCATCATCACCGTCACCAGACGCTCCAGCACGTTCTGGCGCAGGACCTTGACCTCCAGCTCGGGGGTGAGCAGCAGTCGCTTGCCCACCTTGGGCAGGTCTTTTTTGAGCGCCAAATAGGTCTGGTACTCGTAGGTGAGGCAGCACATCAAGCGGCCGCAGAGCCCGCTGATCTTGGTGGGGTTGAGCGAGAGGTTCTGCTCCTTGGCCATCTTGACGCTGACCGGCTCGAAATCTTTGAGGAAGCTGGCGCAGCACAACTCACGCCCGCAGGAGCCCAGCCCGCCCAGGAGCTTGGCCTCGTGGCGCACCCCGATCTGCCGGAGCTCCACCCGGGTGTGGAACTTGGCCACCAAGTCGCGCACCAGCTCCCGGAAGTCCAGCCGACCCTCGGCGGTGAAGTAGAAGATCATCTTGGAGCGGTCGAAGAAGACCTCCACCTTGACCAGGCTCATGTCCAACTTGCGGGCGGCGATGCGCTCCTGGCAGTATTGGTGGGCCTCGCGCTCCAACTGATCGTTCTGGGCCTGTTGCACCATGTCCTCGGGGGTGGCCAGCCGGTGGATCTGCTTCAGCTCCTGGTCCTGGGGCCTGAGCTCCACCTCGATCTGGGGCAGGGGGCCGCGCACCACCTGACCCAGGGCCAGGCCCTGCTCGGTCTGGACGATTACGTGTTGGCCGGGCTGGAGCACGAAGGCCCCGGAATCGAAGTCGTAGACCTTGCAGCCCCGCTGGAAGCGCACGCCGACTACCTTACCCATGCTGCCTCCACGGCCGACGCCGTAAATTCTCCGCGATGGCGCCTTGCTCCCAAGGGTCGCGATGGATTGCGGCCCGAAGCCAAGCCCCCGGACACGATTATTTTTACCGTTTTTGCACCAATATTGCCAGCTTGTTGACAGATCGGCGGCGGGAGTCAGGCGCGCAAACGGCCCAGAAGCACGGTGATGGCCAGCTCCGGCGCGGCGTTGCCCAAGATCTGGGACTGGGCCTGGCGCACCAGGTCGAAGCCCCGGCTGGCCCGCTCCAGATCGAGGCCGGCCCCGGCCAAGAGCTCCGGCGGCAGGAAGGCGGCGCTCGGCCGGCCGGCGGCGGCCACCGCGCAGTCGCGCAGATAGAGGGCCAGCAGATCCAGCAGTTCCACCAGGCCCTGGCGGTCCAGGCGCTCTCCGCCCCGGAAGGGGGCCACCAGCTCTTCGGCCAGGGACCAGTCGGCCAGGGGGTCGCCGGGCTGGGCCAGGCGTTCGCGCCAGGTGCGCAGGTTGGCGGCCAGGAGCTCCTGGTCCAGCTCCAGGGCGCGGCCCAGGGAGCCGCCGCTCAGCGCGGCCTTGAGCCGGGCCGCCTCGGGCGCGAGCCCCCGGCGCTCCAGTTCGGACGCGATGAGGCCCTCGTCCAGGGGCTTGAAGTTGACCCGGCGGCAGCGGCTGACCAGGGTGGGCAGGACCTCGGCCGGATCCTGCACGGTCAACACCAGCAGGTTGCGCGGGGGCGGCTCCTCCAGGGTCTTCAGCAGGGCGTTGGCGCTGCTGGGGTTGAGCTGGCCGGCCTGGCGGATCAGCACCAGGCGCCAACCGCCGCCAAAGGGCGCGAAGGAGAGAGAGCGCACCATCTCGCGCACCTCCTCCACCTTGATCTGGGCCGAGGCCTGGTCGTGGGGCGGGGCCAGGATCAGCAGGTCCTCGTGCTGGCCGGCCAGGGCCCGGCGGCAGGAGGCGCAAACCCCGCAGGGCGGATCGTCCCGGCGCTCGCAATTCAGGGCCCGAAACAGGGCCAGGGCCGCCGTGCCCCGGCCGCAGCCCTGCGGCCCCACGAAGAGATAGGCGTGGGCCAGGCGCCCGCTGGCGGCCTCGGCCGTGAGCTGGGCCGCCGCCCGCTTCTGGCCCAGCAGACCCTCAAGCCGCACCGGAGCTCTCCCGCCAGGCCCGAACCAGGGGCTCCACCAGGGCCCAGATGGCCTCGGCCACCACCTCGGCCGAAGGGCTGGCGTCCACCAGCTTGACCCGCTCCGGCTCGGCCGCGACCTGATCGCGGAAGCCCTGGCGCACCCGACGGTGGAAGGCCAGACCCTCGTTTTCCAGGCGGTCGGGCACCAGGCCCAGCTCGCCCTGACGTTGAAGCACGCGCTTTAACCCCAAGGCGGGGTCCAGGTCCAGCACCAGGGTCAGGTCCGGCCAGACCGGGCCGCAGACCCAGCGGTTGAGCTCGCGCACCCGCTCCCAACCCAGGCCCCGGGCCCGGCCCTGGTAGACCTCGCTGCTGTCGGCGAAGCGGTCGCAGACCACCCAGACGCCATCCGCCAGCAGGGGTCGCACCAGGTTGGCCACATGCTGGGCGCGGTCGGCCAGGTATAGCAGCAGCTCGGTGGTCGGGGCCGGGGACTCGTTGGAAAGCTCGATCAAAAGCGCCCGGATCTCCACCCCCAGGGGGGTGGCCCCCGGCTCGCGGGTGGACTGGACCCGCACCCCGGCCGCCCGCAGCCGGCGCAGCAAAAGGGCCTGTTGGGTGGTCTTGCCCGCCCCCTCGCCGCCCTCCAGGGTTATGAACAGTCCGGGTTGGCTCATAGCTCGCGAAAGGGGGAAATCATGTACTTGCCGGCTTCGCTGGCGGGTGGGCTGCACAGGAACAAATAGTAATGCCTTTGGATTTCCAACGGCAACAGGTTGTCGGAGTCGTAGTCGTAGGCCAGGCGGACGAATCGGCCAAAGTCCTGCGCTTCGGCCAGCAACAGGTAGCACCAGTCCTGCACCCTCATGTCCGGCAGCAGTTGCACGGCCGCGAAGCGCTTGGCCAGATAGGGGTTGTTGACGATGAAGCTGGCCGCCTCCAACATTCCCTGGGGGGCGCGCTCGATCAGCTCCGGCTCCGCGCCCAGGTGATTGAGGCAGGCGAAGAAGCTGATGCCGCCCAGGCTTTCGGCCAACAGCAGGGCCTGATGGTCCGCCTCCCGGGCCAGGTCGGCCAGCCAGGGTTGGATAGCGGTCAGCAACCCGCGCCACTCAGCCACCTGCCGCTCCAGACGGGCTCGGGCGGCCGGGCCGGGGTTGACCAGGAATTCCGGGGCGATGAATCCCTCGTCTCGACCATCGGCATCCGGCGGCAGATGCAGCAGGCCGGTCAGCTCCAGGCGCGGCCGAAAATCGGTGAAGCTCGACTTGGCCGCCAGGACGTTGTCGGCCAGCTCGCCGCGCCCGCCGTCCGCGGCCAAGGCGGCCCGCAATGGCCCCAGGTCCAGCTCCGAGTCGTGTTGCAGGAAAACCTTGATGGCCATGCGGGCTGCCTCCGCGGCGCCAAACGGCCGCGATCAGAAGAGGGTCGGAATGTCGGGCCCTGGCTTCCTGGTTTCGCCGGCTGGGTCGGCCGGCGACTCGTCCCAGGGGGTGGGGCCGGTGTAGACGTGTCGTTCGAGCAAACGCTGGAACCCGCTCCAATGGCCCTCGCCGTTGGCCTCGCGGGCGGCGCGGAACATGAAGAGCTTGGCGTCCAGGTCATCCAGCAGGTGCAGGGCCAGGGCCTCGGGAAGTTTGGGCTTTTGTGGGCTGCCGAATTGCTCGCTGCCGTGGTGGCTGACGATCAGGTGGCGCAGGTGCCCGGCCAGGCCGGCGGGAAAGCCCTTGAGCTTGGCTAGGCGGGCGTCCAACATCCGCACTCCCAGCACCACGTGGCCTTCCAGGCGGCCGGCGTCGGTGTAGTCCAGGGGCGGGCCGATGGTCAGCTCCTCCACCTTGCCGAGGTCGTGCAACAAAGCCCCGCACAGGAGCAGGTCGCGCTCCAGGTCGGGGTAGTGTTCGGCCAGGGCCAGAGCGGCCTCGCCCACGCTGACGGTGTGTTCGAGCAAACCGTGGAGGTAGGCGTGGTGGGCGGATTTGGCCGCCGGGGCGCGCTCGAAGGCGCGGCGGAAGTCCTGGTCGTCGAAAAAGGCCCGCACCAGGCGCTGGAGGTGTTTGTTGGCCACCGCCTGCTTGATGGCCCCCAGCCGCGCCCAGAGCAGGCCCAGGTCCTGGGGGCTTTTGGGCACGAACTGGGCCGGGTCGGCGTTGGGCTCGGCCGCGAGGCTGGTCAGCACCAGTTGGGGCTGGCCCTGGTAGAGCTGCACCCGCCCCGTCACCCGCACCACCTGGCCGGCGCAGAGGGGGCCCAGGAGTTCCTCGGCCTGGTCCCAGAGCTTGGCCTCCACCTCGCCTCCGGCGTCGGCCAGGCGCAGCGCGCCATAGGGCTTGCCGGCCTTGGTGGTCATCATCTGCTTGCGGGCCAACAACAGCACCGTTTCGATGCTCTGGCCTTCCTGCAAATCGTTCAGGCTCACGCGCTCTTCGGCCATTTCACTCGCCCCGCGCCGCGGCCACGGCGTTCTGGAAGATGATCAACCCCGCTCCCGGCTCCTGGGGGTCCAGCTCGCGGCCCCGGCGGCGGGCGCGCTCCCGGATCAGGGTCCAGTCCGGGTGTTGGCTCAGGCGATAGAAGCCCTCGGGATGGGGCATCAGCCCAAAGACCCGGCCGCTGGGATCGCAGATGCCGGCGATGTCGTGGGCGCTGCCATTGGGATTGGCCGGCCAGCGTCCGCCCGCTGGTTGGCCGCTCGCCCCGGCGTAGCGCAGGGCCACCAGGCCCTGATCCTCCAGGCGCTGGAGCACCGCCGGGGGGGCGGTGAACTTGCCCTCGCCGTGGCGGATGGGCAGCTCCAGGCCGGTCAGGCCCCGGGTGAAGAGGCAGCGGCTCTCCCCCTCGGCCGCCAGGCGCACCCAGCGGTCCTGGAAGTTGCCGCAATCGTTGTTCATCAGGGCCACCGAGCGCTCCCAGGCGCCGTCCAGCATGGGCAACAGGCCCAGGTTGACCAGGGCCTGGAAGCCATTGCAGATGCCCAGCACCAACCCGCCCCGGTCCAGGAAGTCCCGGATCTGGTCGCCCAGGTGGTTGCCCAAACGGGTGGCCAGGAGCACCCCGGCCCCGTGGTCGTCGGCCCAGGAAAAGCCGCCGTCAAAGACCAGGATCTGGTAGCCATCCAGGGTCTCGGTGGCCGGCCGGCCCGGCGCGCCGGTCAGGTCGCTGATATGCACCCGCCGGGCCTCGGCCCCGGCCAGGGCGAGGGCGTGGGCGGTCTCGAACTCGCAATTGAGGCCGAACCCGGCCAGGACCAATGCGCGTGGCGTCGTCATAGGGGAAGCCTTTTTTTTTTTTTTTTTTTGCAGAAGAGGGCATACGGGCTTCTCCTGGGGGGCTGGGGGTCCGGCGGGTGG
>JAIWNN010000162.1 GCA_020216805.1 Desulfarculus sp.
ACGGGGCCGCGGCGGGGGCAGCCGCCGAGGGGGGCGGGGCTGGCTCCGGGGGGGCAGGGGTCGACCGGGCGGGGTGGCCGTTGCTCACCACCGCCGCCAGCTCGGCCATCTGCTCGGCGATGGAGGCCCCGGCCTGGACCCGAGCCCTGATCCGGGCCTTTTTGGCCCCCAACAGGCCAAAGAGTCCGCCGGAGCCGGGGCTGATGACCTCGAACTCCAGACTGCTCAGGGGGGCGTTGAAGTGCTCCTGGGCCCGGGAGAGGGCCTCCTCGGTGGTCTTTCCGCTGAACTCGATGAATTCGCCCATGCTGTCTGTCCCTACGCCTTGGCCCTGGCCCGATTGGTCAGCATCTGCTGGCCAATGCTGAGGACGTTATTGACCAGCCAGTAGAGCACCAGGCCGGAGGGGAAGTTGATGAACATGAAGGTGAAGATCACCGGCATCAGGAGCATCATCTTGGCCTGGGTGGGGTCGCCGGTGGTGGGGGTCAGCTTCTGTTGGATGAACATGCTGGCGCCCATCAGCAGGGTCAGCACCGGCAGGCCGTCGCCCACGTAGGGGATGTGGAAGCCGATGCCCAGGCGGTCGGGGGCGGCCAGGTCGTTGATCCAAAGCATGAAGGGGGCCTGCCGCAGCTCGATCGAGGAGCCCAGAACCTTGTAAAACGCAATAAACACAGGTATTTGCAGCAACATGGGCAGGCAGCCGCCCATGGGATTGACCTTGTAGGTCTTGTAGAGCTGCATCGTCTCCTGGTTCAGGCGCTGCTTGTCGTCGGCGTACTTCTCGCGCAGCTTCATGACCATGGGTTGCAGGTCCTGCATCCGTTTCATGGACTGGTAGCTCTTCTGCGACAGCGGCCAGAATAGGATTTTGATCAGGATGGTGATGATGATGATCACCACGCCGTAGTTGGGGACCATGCCGTGCAGGAACTTCATGGCCGCCAGCATGGGCTTGGCGATGATGTCGAACCAGCCGAAGTCCACCGCCTTGGCCAGATGGTGGCCCAGGGGCTCCAGCAGGTCCAGGTCCCGGGGGCCGAAGTAGGCCAGGTAGGACAGCTCGCGGGATTGACCGGGGGCGATCTGGATCGGGGCTTCCACCAGGGTGGCGGTCATCAGGGTCTGGTCCTTCGCGTCGGCCCAGCCCCGCACCGAGCGTTTGGCGCTGGTGTCGCCCTCCGGGGCCACGGCGGTGAAGAAGTAGGGCACCGCCAGGCACATCCAGTCCACCGCGCCACTTTCGACCGGCTTTTTCTCGAGGGCGCTGTGGTCCTCTTCCACCAGCCGGCCGTCGCGCCAGGCCAGCAGGCCGGTGAAGGCGTAGGTGTTGGTTTGATGCAGGTCGCGCTCCTGGCTCAGGATCAGCTCGGGGGAGACCTCCAGGGTCTGCCCGCTCTGGTTGGCGAGGATGATCCTGAGATTGAAGGCGTAGGAGCCGGCGCGGAAGTCGTAGATCTTGGTCACGGTCAGGCCGGCGCTCTGGGCGCTGAAGCTTAGGCTGGCCTTCTGGCCGTCGGCGCCCAGGCTGATCTGTTCGGCGCTGGCGGTGAACAGGCGCTGGGGCAGGTCCGGATCCAGACCGGGCAGGGCCAGACCCAAGGTGTAAGGGTCCTTGGCCGGCAGGGAGAGCAACTCGAAGGCGCCGCCCTGGCCCTGGGGCTGGTTGGTGTAGTTTTTGAGCACCATCTTGCGCAACGTGCCGCCGCGCTGGCTGAACCAAGCGGTATAGAGCGGGGTCTCGACCTTGACCTCCGCCGCCTGCTGGGCCAGGGGCGCGGCCGGGGCGGGAGGGGGGCCGGGAACGGCGGCGGGAGGCGCAACCGGAGCCGGGGCGGGAGCTTGGGCCGCCGGCTGGGGGGCCGGGGCCGGTTGCTTGGGAGCCAGGAAGTTGGTGTAGAGCAACATCAGGCCCAGGCTGATGGCCAGGGCGAGAAAGAGGCGTTTGCTGTCCATGGGAAGGCTCCTCCCGGAGGGCGGGCGCCCTAGGCCGGGTCGTATCCACCGGGGTGGAAGGGATGACACTTGGCCAGACGCGACAGGGTCTTGGCCAGTCCGCGCCAAAAACCGTAGCGGGCCAGGGCGTCCAGGGCGTATTGCGAACAGGTGGGGTGGAAGCGGCATTGACCGCCCAGGTAGGGACCGAGGGTGAGCTGGTAGCCGCGCACCAGAACCCGGGCCAGGCGGACGGCCGGGCTCAGGCGGAGTGGTGGTAGTTGCGGGTCAGCTCCCGGGCGATCGCCTCCAGGGCTTGGTGCGTCAGGCGATGGAGCGCGGCGAAGTCCAAGCCGGCGGCCTCCGGCCGGGCCACCGCCACCAGGTCGATGCCCCGGGGCAAGTCCGCCCCCGCCCGGCGGAAGATCTCGCGCAGCCGGCGCTTGATCCGGTTGCGCACCACCGCCCCCCCCACCCGGCGACTCACGGTGAGTCCCAAGCGGGAGAAGGCCAGGCCGTTGGGTCGCCAGAGAAACAGGATCTGCCGCTGATTCACGCGGCGGGCGCGCTGCAGGGCCAGGAACTGGCCGCGCTGGCGCAGCCGGCGCTCCCTGCCCAAGCCTTGCCCGGCCGCCGCCATCCCCCGTGGCGGGCCTCACACGGCCAGCCGCTTGCGACCCTTGGCCCGCCGGCGGGCCAACACCGCGCGGCCGCCGTGAGAACGGCTGCGCACCAAAAAGCCGTGAGTGCGTTTGCGCTTGAGGTTGCTGGGCTGAAAGGTCCGCTTCATGACACTTGATCCTCGTTGCCTGATGCCTGGATTTCGCAGGGCCGAATTCGGGTCGCTTGCCTGCTCCGCGGGTGGCTTGGCCATCCGCCCGGCCCTTGGCGCGCACCCCTGGGCGGCGCGGCCACAGGCTAGGCCGACGCCAACAGCGGGCGGCGATGTAAAGCCTGGATTTAACCATAGACTCGCTATTATGTCAAATGGGGCGGGGTTTTGTCCGGCCGAGGCCCCCACCGCCCGGGGTTTAAGAAGCCCTTGCCCCTTCCCCTGGGGTCTGGTAGGCTGTGCAGCGGGATTTGCCGCCGATGGCCTGGACTTATCCGCCCCCCAACCCAGCGGGCGGACCGCGCGGCGGCCCCGGGTGGAGAAACGAGGCTGCCCGTTCGGACTAAGCCGCCGGAAGAGCATCCTCAAATAGATGGCTTTCCCCTAAACCAAATCCGCTAGCGGAAACGTGAAGGAGCCGGGATGCTGCTGGATCCCATCCTCGGTCTGTTCAGCAATGACATGGCCATCGACCTTGGCACGGCCAACACCCTGGTCTACGTCAAGGGCAAGGGCATCGTGCTCAGCGAACCCAGCGTGGTGGCGGTGCGCAAGGACGCGCGCTACGGCAACCGGGTGCTGGCGGTGGGCAAGGAGGCCAAGATGATGCTGGGGCGCACCCCGGGCAACATCGTGGCCATCCGGCCGATGAAGGACGGCGTCATCGCCGACTTCGAGGTCACCGAGGCCATGCTCCGCCACTTCATCCGCAAGGTCCACCACCGCCGCAACCTGATCCGCCCGCGCATCATCATCAGCGTGCCCAGCGGCATCACCCAGGTGGAAAAGCGCGCCGTGCGCGAAAGCGCAGAGAGCGCCGGGGCCCGCGAGGTCTACCTGATCGAGGAGCCCATGGCCGCGGCCATCGGCGCGGGCCTGCCCATCACCGAGCCCACCAGCAACATGGTGGTGGACATCGGCGGCGGCACCACCGAGGTGGCGGTCATCTCCCTGGCCGGCATCGTCTACAGCAAGAGCGTGCGGGTGGGCGGCGACAAGATGGACGAGTCCATCCTCCAGCACATCAAGCGCCAACATAATCTGCTGATCGGCGAGCGCACCGCCGAGATGATCAAGACCACCATCGGCAACGCCTGCCCGGGCGAGACGGTGGAAAAGCTGGAGGTCAAGGGCCGCGACCTGGTCACCGGCATCCCCAAGACCCTGATCATCGACTCCGACGAGGTGCGCCAGTCCATCATCGAACAGATCGACACCATCGTGGAGACGGTCAAGATCGCCCTGGAGCAGACCCCGCCCGAGCTGGCCGCCGACATCGTCGACCGCGGCATCGTGCTCACCGGCGGCGGCGCCCTGCTCAAGGGCCTGAACCTGCTGTTGTCCGAACAGACCGGCCTGCCCATCACCATCACCGAGGACCCGCTGTCCACGGTGGTCCTGGGCTCCGGCAAATGCCTGGACAACCTCGACCTGCTGCGGGAGGTCATGATCAAGTAGCCAGGCCGTGGGCCGGCCGGCGCCCGCGCCGGGCCCGTCCGGCCAGCGGGGCATCATGACCCGCGCAGGCCCACCGGGACCGCCCAGGTCGCAACCAGGCCCCGCACCCGCAGCTTGTTAGTAGGGCATCCGTGAACTTCTTGCGCCGCTACCGGTTCGCCATCCTGATGGGCGTCCTGCTCCTGGGCGCGCTGACCTTGTTTTCCATCAACGCCGGCCGCGATCCCGAGGACTCCTTCACCGGCCGCCTGCTGCTGGAGATCCTGGGTCCGGCCATGGAGTCGGTGACCTGGGTGGGCGATTCGGTGGGCGAGGTCTGGGACCGCTATTTCGCCCTGGTCCACGCCGCCCGCCAGAACGAGGAGCTCAAGCGCCAGGTGGCCAGCTACCGCCAGCAGCTCACCGACCTGGAGGAGCTGCGCCTGGCCAACCAGCGCCTGACCAAGCTCCTGGGCCTGATGGCCAAGGAGCCGGTGCCCCAGGTGGCGGCCCGGGTGGTGGGGGTGGACCCCACCAATCACTTCCGCACCGTGATCATCGACAAGGGCAAGCGGGACGGGGTGCAGACCCAGATGCCGGTGGTCAACCCCCAGGGGGTGGTGGGCCGGGTGATTTGGGCCAGCGCCCACTACGCCAAGGTGCTGCTGTTGATCGACCCCAACGCCGCCCTGGAGGTGCTGGTCCAGCGCAGCCGGGCCCGGGGGGTGGTGGAGGGCGCGGGCCCCGACACCCTGCGCCTGAAGTACGTCATGCACAGCGACGACGTGGCCGCTGGCGACCGTCTGGTGGCCACCGGCACCGACGGCGTCTTCCCCAAGGGCGCCCTGGTGGGCCTGGTGCGGGCCATCAAGCCCGAGGGCAAGAGCGTGTTCCAGAACATCGAGGTGGAGCCGGCGGTGGACTTCGATCGCCTGGAGGAGGTGCTGGTGATCCTGCAGCGTCGTGACTTCGCGGACTAACCCCGAAACCGCCTCCCGTGGCCGCGCGGAGCACCGGCCGGCAGCCGTGACCCAACCCCAGAGCGTCGAGCCGGATCGCTCCTCGAGCCCGCGGGCGCAGACCCTGGCCCACCGCTCCGCCTGGGGACCGATCGCGCTGCTGATCGTGGCTGGCGACGGGGCGGCCGCCGCTCCCCGGAGGCGCCAGGAGCGCGACGCGCACCGGCAACCTGGCCGGCCTGGCCGGCCGCCAGCGGAGGGGCT
>JAIWNN010000163.1 GCA_020216805.1 Desulfarculus sp.
CAACCGGGGCGGCAGCGGCGAGCCGCCGGGGCGCAGGCCCAGAATCAAAGGGGGCGAGGAGGGGCTGGCCCTCCGGCCGCCAGCGCCGCAATCTGCCGATCCGGCCCCAGCCCGGCGGGCGGCCTCTGCGCGCCGCCCCCCTTCTCCGCGCCGGGTTGCCATCCCCGCCCGGGCGTGTTAACTTAGATTAACATCTACGCTAACCAGGAGTTTAAGCAGGCATGGACATCCGCAGCGACGAGTGCCATCTCTACTGGCAATCGGTGGTGGACACCATGGCCGAGGGCCTGTTCATCGTGGACACCGCCGGCATCGTGGTCTTCATCAACCCGGCCGCCGAGCGCATCACCGGCTATCGCCGCGAGGAGGTCCTGGGCCGGCCCTGTTCGGCCTTCGAGTCCGAGACCTGCCTGGCCTGTCGGCGAGATGACGGCGGCCTGGCCTGCGGCCTTTTTGAGCAGGGCCGGGTGGTCAACCGTCGCTGCACGGTTCGGCGCAAGGACGGCGGTCTGGTCCATCTGCTGAAAAACGCCGTCATCCTCACCGACGCCCATGGGCGGGTCATCGGCGGGGTGGAGACCCTGAGCGACATCAGCGAGGTGGTGAACAAAGACCGTCAGATAAGCGGGTTGCGTCGGGAGCTGAACAAGAGCTACGGCTTCGAGGGCCTGATCGGCGAGAGCAAACCCATGGCCGAGGTCTTCGCTCTTTTGGATGCGGCCGCTCAGAGCACGGCCCCGGTGGTGATCCTGGGCGAAAGCGGCACCGGCAAGGAGCTGGCCGCCGCCGCCATCCATCGCCGCAGCCCCCGCCGCGATGGGCCCTTCATCAAGGTCAACTGCGCCGCCCTCAACGAATCGCTTTTGGAAAGCGAGCTCTTTGGCCATGAGAAGGGAGCCTTCACCGGAGCCGAGCGCCAGCGCAAGGGGCGTTTCGAGGCCGCCCACGGGGGCAGCATCTTTCTGGACGAGATCGGCGACCTGCCGCCCCAGGTGCAGGTGAAGCTGCTGCGGGTGCTGCAAGAAGGCGAGATCGAGCGGGTGGGCAGCCAGGAGCCCATCAAGCTGGACGTGCGGGTGATCAGCGCCACCAACCAGGACCTGGGAACCCTGGTGGCCCAGGGCAAGTTCCGCGAGGATCTCTACTATCGCATCAACGTCATCCCCATCCGCCTGCCCCCCCTGCGCCAGCGGCGCGAGGACATCCCGCTCTTGGTGCGAACCTTCACCGAACGCATGGCCCTGCGCTCCGGCCGGGCCATCAGCGGCCTGAGCCGAGCCGCCCTGGAACGCTTGCTGGCCCATGACTGGCCGGGCAATGTGCGCGAGTTGATCAACGCGATGGAATACGCCTTCGTCACCTGCCGCGAGGGAGAAATCCAGCCCCACCACCTGCCGGCCACGGTGCTGGGCCTGTCCCCGGCTCCCCACCGCCCCCGGCCTCCCGCCCCGGCCTCGTCCAACCCGGCGGACGACGACGAGGCCATGCGGCAGGCCATCCTGCGCGCCCTGGAAACCACCGGCGGGCGCAAGGCCAAGGCCGCCGAGCTGCTGGGGGTGAGCCGGGTCACCTTCTGGAAACGGGCCAGGCGCTTGGGCCTGGAAATCTAGCCATTAACATAATTAACGTGTTAACGCTTTGATTAACTACAATCCGTGGCGATATAACAGCTAACAGCTTGTTATAACATCATGTTTTAGAAAGCGTGTTTACCGGCGCTGTCGGCACGCACCTTGCTCTCCCAAGGGGCAGCCATCCAACGCGCGCCAGGCCGGAGTCCAGCCCCACTTCGGGGGCGGCTCCGAGCCCGGAAAGGAGCTTGCGATATGTCCAGCCACGTTTCCCGCCGGGGCTTTTTGAAGGCCGGCCTGGCCGCCGCGGCCGGGGTTGGCCTCAGCGCCAGCCAGGCGGTGCTGCCCCAGGCCCTACACGCCGGCGGCGGCCAGGAGCTGTGCACCGTCTTCGATCTGAGCCAGTGCATCGGCTGCGAGGCCTGCGTGGACGCCTGCCGCGAGCAGTGGCAGGGTTCGGTGCCCGACCCGGCCCATCCCATCCCCCAGCCCTTTCCGGCCCGGGTGCCGATCGAGGACTGGTCGGACAAAAAGGACGTGCGCGACCGGCTCACGCCCTACAACTTTCTCTACGTGGAGCACCTGGATCTTGAGCGGGGCGGCAAGTCGGCGGAGTTGCACATTCCCCGACGCTGCATGCACTGCGTAAATCCGCCCTGCACCAACCTCTGCCCCTTCGGGGCCGGGCGGGTGGAGGACAACGGCGTGGTCCACATCGATCCGGACATCTGCCTGGGCGGGGCCAAGTGCGCCCAGGTCTGCCCCTGGAAGATCCCCCAGCGTCAGTCCGGCGTTGGCATCTACTTGGATATCCTGCCGGAATACGCCGGCAACGGCGTCATGTTCAAGTGCCACCGCTGCCTGCCCTTGCTGAAAGAGGGCAAGACCCCGCGCTGCATCGAGGTCTGCCCCAACCAGGTGCAGACCATCGGCCCCCGGGGCGAGCAGGTCGCCAAGGCCACGGCCCTGGCCCAGAAGATGGCCCAGGCCAACGGCGCGCCGGAGCGCTGGCGAGATCACCTCTATGGGCTGACCGAGAATGGCGGCACCAACACCATCTACGTCTCGCCGGTCCCCTTCCCGGAAGTCAACGCCGCCCTGCTCAAACTGCACCTTGAACAAGCCGCATCCGAGACGCCGACCAAGCCCGGCCAGGGACGGGGCCAGGCGGCCAAGGGCGGCCAGGGCCGGGGCCGGATGCTGGCCCACGCCGGCCGGCCCCACATGGGCCCCACCGCCAACAGCATGGCGAGCGCCGAGAACCTGACCCTGGCCCTGGCCATCGCGCCGGTGGCCGGCCTGGCCGCCGGGTTGGGCCGACTGTTCAGCGGGGTCAAGAAACTGAAGAAACTGGGCCGGAGCCCAGAGGCGGCCGGCCAGTCCGAGTCCAAGGGAGGGCAGTCATGAGCCACGCCCCGGCATCCCCCGGCGGGCGCGTCGCCCGCTGGCTCTATGGCATCGCCATCGGTCTGGCCATCTTCACCGGGATGGCCCAGATGCCGATCATGAAACGCTATTATATCGCCGACATCCCGGGCCTGGCCTGGACCGCCGACTACTACACCACCAGCGACCTGCACTACCTGGCCGCCGCCCTGCTCTTGGCGCTCCTCGCCTGGCGGCTGGGCCTGGCCGCGCGCGCCGGCCAGCTTTCCTGGAGTTGGGGCCCGCGCCGGGCCTGGGGCTGGACCCTGCTGGGCCTGCTGGCCATCACCGGCGCGGCCAAGGTGGCCCGCAACGCCGGGGTCTTCATCACTCCGACCATGATGGTGGTGCTGGACCTCGCCCATCTGGGCGCGGCCATGGCCTTCATGTTCACCGGCCTGGGGGTGCTGTTGCGCCGCCAGCCGGCGGCGGCCAAGGCGGAGCAAGCGGGCTAGCGGCCGCTGGCAAAGAGGTTCACGCCGAACTGTGCGGTCACCTGCCGGGGTGCAGCTTTTGCTCCTTGACCCCCTGGGCGAGCCTGACGCGGCCCTGGAAGGTGGCTCGGGTATGCTGGCTGGGCCTCCGTGCAAGAGCCTGGGTGATCCGCAATCACCAGCCCCCATGCCCGGAGCCATGGGGACATCCTATGTTGGCTTCTACGCCTGGCTAGTCCCGGCCGGGGCCAGCCGCTCCAGGTTGGCGCGGGCGAAGTCCAGGCTGGGATCCAGCTCCAGGGCCTGGCGGTACATGTGGCAGGCCTCCTCGATTCGCCCCAACTCGCGCAGGTTGGAGCCGATGTTGGCGTAGTTGATGCCCAAACCCGGCTCCAGCTCGATGGCCCGGGCGAAGGCCTCGATGGCCTGCTCGTGGTTTTTGAGCATGTAGTGGCAGAAACCCAACAGGTTGAAGACCTCGGCGTGGGGCTCGGGAAAGCTGGCGGCGGTGGTCAGGGCCGCCACCGCCTCGGCGTGACGGCCCAGGTCCTTGAGGGCCACCCCGCGCTGGGTGTGGATGCTGGCGGCGTCGGCCGGGGGCGGATCCAGGCCCAGGGCCCGGTCCAGGTCCTTCAGGGCCTCGGCCGGTCGCTCCAGGTTGATCAGGGCCAGGGCCCGGAAAAAGGGTAGGTAGTAGGGTTCCTGGCCGCCGTCGGCGGCGGCCAGGGTCATGGCCGAGAGCACCGCCAGGGCCTGATCCGGGTCCGGCAGTTGACTGGCCAGCTTGGCGGCGTGAAAGATCACGTCGGTGCCGGTGGTGCGGTAGGCGAAATGCGCCCCGGGAACGATGGTGTAGACCGCCGGGATGCCCAGCTCGGGGTGGGTGACGTCCAGGCAGTAGACCTTGAGGCCCCGCTGGTCCAGGGCCGTCACGCAGTTGCGCACCTCTTGGAGGAAATCCGGAGCGCTCAGATCGGGCAGGGAGTCCAGGGAAACCACCCCGGCGGCGCGGGTGACGTACTCGGCCGATTCCAGGTCGGCGAACTTGGGCAGGGCGCTGACCTTGTAGTTGCTGCCGGTGTGGAAATCCCCGGCCAGTTGGGCCACCTCGGTCAGGGCCCGGATCAGGGCCTTGGCCGGGCTGGTGGCGGTGCCGGCGGCGTAGACGATTTCGCTTTGCTCCGGGAAGGTCGCAGGATCCCAGCAGATGGCGGCCACCGAGGGGATGCCCATGCCGCAGGTGAAGTCCTTGAGCCGCACCTTGATGCCGGCGCGCCGGAACTTGTCGATCAGCTCCCGGGCCACCGCGTCGGTCACGCTGGCCGGATCGATGGCCGGGGTGGGGAGTCGGTCCAGGGTGACCAGGGCCGAGACATGGCGCTCCACCACCTCGCACAGACCCTGGAGCACCGCCTCCTCCTGGCAGTTGCCGGCGGAGGGGCCGCTGTACTCGTTGATGGCGTAGAACCAACCCAGGGGCAGGCAGACCTCGCGGTCGGCGGTCAGGTCCCGGGCCCAGGCCCAGGTCTGGGGCAGAAGCCGGTAGACCGCCTCGGCCCGGACCAGGTCCGGGGCGGGGTGGTGGAGCGATTGGGCCACCCGGGCGAACTCCAGGCGGGGCTCCGGGGCCTGGTCGGCGGGGAGCCGGGGGAAGTCGCGGCCGCGCACGAAGGCGAAGAAGCTGTAGCGCTCGGCCAGCTCCATCAGGGCGCTGGCCTCGGCCTGGCTGGGGCTGGCGCCCTTGCCCATCTGCTTCTTGGTGTTGGTCAGGGCGGTGGCGGCCTGACCGCAGAGGCTCAAGTAGACCGGGATGCCCAGCCGTCCGGTGTCGATGCGCAGGGTGCGCTCCAGGACCTCGCCCCCCAGCCGGGCGAAGCGCTCCCTGGCCCA
>JAIWNN010000078.1 GCA_020216805.1 Desulfarculus sp.
TGGACGCCATCCTGAACTGGGATTTCAACTAGGCTGGGTTCGGGACGCGGCGGCCGCTGGGGGGAGGCGGTCAATGCCGGAGCACGGGTCTGGCGCTTGCCGAACTGGTCATCGCGAGCACAATGCGCCCAAGCCAACACGCCGGACGGGAGGACCCGTCCGGCGTGGCTTTTCATCTGGCCCGCCTCGGGCCGGCCGGGTTCAGGGCAGGAACTTCATCAGGGTGGGCGAGACCTCGATGGCCGACTCCACCCGCTCCACTCCCTGGACCTCCTCGGCCAGGGCGCGGGCCCGCTTGGCCTCCTCGTAGCTGGCCACGTAGCCGGACAGGCTCAGAACCCCGTCCGCCGCCTCGATCTCCAGGGCGTGGATGTCCAGCTCCTCCACCAGATGACGACGGGCCCGGGCCGCCAGCACCAGACCCTCGATCAGCCGGTGGCTTTCCGCCGAGGGAGCGAAGTCGTCGTGACTGGCCAGGTCCAGGACGGTCAGGGCCGCCTGCTCCAGGGAGAGCCGCCCCATGTTCAGCACCAGATCGTAGTGGAGCGGCGAGGCCCAGTCGGCCCCGAACAGGTGGGCCACGTAGGTGCGGCGCTGCTGGTCCACCACCGTGGCCAACTGCCGGGCCCGCTCCAGCTCTATGTTCTGTTCGGCGGCGATGCGCTGGGCCCGCAGGTCCAGGGGAGCCACGGTGCGCACCCGCAGCACCCCGGGCACCAGCCGCAACAGGAAATTGGCCCCCCGTCCCACCACCACCGCCTGGCCGGTCTGGGCGTACTGCAGCATCACCAGCTCCAAGAGGGCCGTGAAGACCCTCCGCCGGCGACTGCTCAGGTCCAGCATGGCCGGGCCCTGCTCGGCCAGGAGCTGGTGCTCGTCGCGGCTCAGATCCACCAGGCCCTGCACCGCGTCCATCAGGGTGTGCCGATCCACCAACTCCAGGCGTCCCCGCGCGCAGATCTCCTGGGCCAAGGCGTTGCGCTGGGATCCCACCTCGCCCGAAATCGTGATGATGCCCATGGATTCACCTCCGGTTCGGGAGTGCAGAGGTCCATGTCATCAGGTTAGCACAAGCGCCCGGCGGCGGGGCAGACCATCCAGGTCCGCCCGCCGGGGAGATGGAGGGGCTTGTGGGGCTAGTTCTTCTGGCGGTTCAGGGCTTCCAGGCGGGTGCGCTCCTGCAGGCTGGCCAGGGTGGCGGTGACGGTGGGGCGCAAGGGACGGGGTTCGCTCAGGCGCAGGCAGGGGGCCGGCAGGGTCAGGACCTCCTGGGCGAAACGCTGCTTGGCCGCCCTCCAGCCGGCCTCGGGCTCCAGGCGGCGGCCGTCGCGCATCACCGGGACCAACAAGGGCCGGCCGGCCTGGTTCTCCTGGCGCAGGCCCAACAAATCCCCCTGAATGCGCTGGTTGGCGTCCAGAACCCGCCAGATCTGCTTGGCCTCGGCCCAGGACTCCTTGCCGGCGCTGAGCTTGAGGGTGGGGCGGCCGGCGTAGGAGACCAGTTTGTAGGCCAGGTCCAGATAAGGCGCGTCGGCCGAGGAACCCATGCGGGTGCCCACCGCGAACAGGTCGACCTTGGCCCCCCGCTCCAGCAGATCGGCGATGCGGTACTCATCCAGGCTGCCGCTGACCACCACCATGGCCTGCTCCAATCCGGCCCGGTCCAGCCGGTCCCGGGCCTGGCGGCTCATGCCCACCAGGTCGCCGGAGTCCAGGCGGATGCCCACCAGGCGGTGCCCCTTGGCCTTGAGCTCGCCAGCCACGGCGATGGCCCGCTCCAGCCCGGCCACGCTGTCGTAGGTGTCCACCAGGATCACGGTGTGGTCCGGGAAGCTCTCGGCGAAGGCTCGGAAGGCGGTGGTCTCGTCGCCGAAGCTCTCCACGAAGGAGTGGGCCATGGTGCCCACCGGGTTGATGCCGTAGAGCTGGCAGGCGGCCAGGTTGCTGGTGCCGGAAAAACCCACCAGGGCCGAGGAGCGGGCGGCGGCCAGCCCGGCCTGGAGGCCCTGGGTGCGGCGCAGGCTGAAGTCCACCAAGGTGCGGCCCTGGGCGGCCAGCACGCAGCGGGCGGCCTTGCTGGCCAGGGTGGAGTGGAGGTTGATGATGTTGATGATCATCGTCTCCACCAACTGGGCCTCGATGATGGGGGCGGTGACCTCCAGCAGGGGCTCCTCGGCGAAGCAGATCGAGCCCTCTGGCAGGGCCCAGACCTCGCCGCTGAAGCGCACGCCGGCCAAGAACTCCAGGAAGTCGGGCCGGAAACGGCCCAGGGAGGCCAGGTAGGCGATCTCCTGAGGCTGAAAGGCGAAGCCCTCCAGGTAGTCCAGGGCGTCCTCCAGACCCGCCGCCACCATGAAGCCGCGCTCCGGGGGCAGGTCATGGGCGAACAGGCTGAAGGTGGCCACGTCGTTCATGGCCTTGGCGTGGTAGGCCGCGGCCATGGTGATCTCGTAGAAGTCGGTGACCATCGCCAGGGAGCCGCTGTACATCTGCCTTCTCGCGCGCGGGTTGGTGTTGAGGCTGCCAGCATAAGCCGAGACGGGGATGATGTCAACCTTGACGCTGGGGTATGCCGGGAGGGCTATTGCTCGACATCCACCGGTATGGGGGACAGCACCCGCACCAGTTCGGCCGGGGTGATCTGGACCAGAAAGCCGCGCTTGCCGCCGTTGATGTGGATGGTGGCCAGGTCCAGGATGCCGCGCTGGACATAGACCGGCATTGGGCGCTTGGTCCCGAAGGGGCTGACCCCGCCCACCTGGTAGCCGGTGAGCCGGGCCACCACCGCCGGGTCGCAGGGCGTCACCTGTTTGACCCCCAACTCCCGGGCCAGGGCCTTGGTGCTCACCTGGCGGTCGCCGTGCATCAGCACCATCAGAGGGGTGCCGGCCTCGTCCTCCATGACCAGGGTCTTGATCACCTGGTGCTCGTCCACTCCCAGTTCACGGGCCGCCACCTCGGTGCCGCCCTTGTCCTGGTAGGCGTAGGGCCGGGGGGTGAAGTTCACCTTGTGCTCGCGCAGCACCCGCACCGCCGGCGTGGCCGGGGTCTTGTCCTTGGCCAAGGTTCGTCCTCCGCTTCCTGATTCCAACTTATCCCAGGCCGGCCGCCGGGGCAAGGGCTCCGGGCTCCAACTCCATCGGGCCATCCATCGGGTTGGTTCGTTTGGGCTGGCTCCGCCATCGCCCAGCCATCCCGCTCCAATTCCGCGCGATCCAGGCCGGGCCCGGCCTTGCCCTGGACCGCAAGGCATGGTAAATCCTGGCAGCATGGGCCAGGAAGCCACATCGCTGGAGTTGGAGCTGGCGGAGGAGTCGGCCGCCCTGGCCCTGGGCCGGGCCCTGGGCCGGTCGCTCGAGGCCGGGGCGGTGGTGCTCCTGACCGGCGATTTGGGCGCGGGCAAAACCACCCTGACCCGGGGCCTGGCCGCCGGCCTGGGGGTGGACCCGGCCTATGTCATCGCCAGCCCCACCTTCACCCTGCTCAACATCTACCCCGGGCGGCTGGAGCTGTTTCACGCCGATCTCTACCGCCTGAGCCCGGCGGAGGCCGACGATCTGGAGCTCCTGGACCAGGCCGCGGTCGGAGTGCTGGCGGTGGAGTGGCCCGAACGGGCCGGCCAGCCCTGGCCGGAACAGGCGGTGCGGGTGGATCTGGCCCACCAGGGCCAGGGCCGGCGGGCCAGGATCAGTGGACCGGCGGCCATCGTTTCCCGCCTGGCGGCGGAGATGGCGGCCGAAGACAAAGGATGAGCCATGGCACTGATCGTCCAGAAATACGGCGGCACCAGCGTCGGCGACATCGAGCGGATCAAGAACGTGGCGGTCCGGGTCAAGCGCGGCCTGGACCAGGGCCACCGCATGGTGGTGGTGCTCTCGGCCATGGCCGGCGTCACCAACTCCCTGATCGCCCTGGCCCAGCAGATGAGCCCCGACCCCGATCCCCGCGAGCTGGACGTGCTCCTGACCACCGGCGAGCAGCAGTCGGTGGCGCTGTTTTGCATGGCCGCCCGCGATCTGGGCATCCCGGCCCGCTCGCTGCTGGGCTTCCAGGC
Organism: Desulfarculus sp.; assembly: GCA_020216805.1. Taxonomy (GTDB): domain Bacteria; phylum Desulfobacterota; class Desulfarculia; order Desulfarculales; family Desulfarculaceae; genus JACRDC01. The sequence continues at coordinate 4,055 of JAIWNN010000078.1, forward strand.
CGCCATCCTCACCGACCGCGTCTTCGGCCGGGCCCGGATCAACTATATCGAGACCCGCCGCATCCTGGAGCTTCTGGACAAGGGCCGGCTGGTGGTGGTGGCCGGGTTCCAGGGCGTGGACGAGGACACCGGTGACATCACCACCCTGGGCCGGGGCGGCAGCGACACCACCGCCGTGGCCCTGGCCGCGGCCTTGCGTGCCGACGTCTGCGAGATCTACACCGACGTGGAGGGGGTTTTCACCACCGACCCCAACGTGGAGCCCAAAGCTCGCAAGCTAAAGCAGGTCGCCTACGAGGAGATGCTGGAGATGGCCTCCCTGGGGGCCAAGGTTTTGGATATCCGCTCGGTGGCCCTGGCGGCCAAGTTCGGGGTCAAGGTCCACGTGCGCTCCACCTTCAGCGACCGGGAGGGAACCATGGTCGTGCCCGAGGCCCATATCGACGAGAAGCTGATGGTCAGCGGGGTGGCCTACACCAAGAACGAGGCCCGCATCAAGGTGCTGGACGTGCCCGATCAGCCCGGCGTGGCCAGCCGCCTGTTCGCCCCCATCAGCCAAGCCGGGATCGTGGTGGACGTCATCATCCAGAACACCAGCGCCGACGGCCATACCGATCTGACCTTCACCGTCCCGCGCACCGACTTCAAACGCGCCCTGGAGCTGGTCGGCCCGGTGGCGGCGGAGATCGGCGCCGGCCAGGTGGAGGGCGACACCAACATCGCCAAGGTCTCCATCATCGGCATCGGCATGCGCAACCACGCCGGGGTGGCGGCCAAGATGTTCAGCACCCTGGCCCGCGAAAACATCAACATCCAGACCATCAACACCAGCGAGATCAAGATCTCCTGCATCATCGACGAGAAGTACACCGAGCTGGCGGTGCGCGCCCTGCACGAGGCCTTCGGGCTGGCCGAGGAGGTGGAGCCCTCGCGGGAGGACCTGGCCTAGGGCCGGCGACGCCGTGAGGGGCGCGATTAGCTGGTGACAGGACCTCGCCGGCGTGATATAAATAACTTAAAGTGGCGCCATGGCGGCGCCCCCGGGAAAAACCACCGCCGGGAGTCAAAGGGAGAAAAGCTCGAATTGGCCCACGGCAGCGCCCCCATCGCCCTCGCCCTGATTATCGCCATCGCGCGAATTTGAAGCGCGGCCGGCGCACTTTTGTGCTCGCGTCGGTCGCCGCCTCCAGGGGACGGTGATGGGGGTTGTTGCGTTTTTTCCCTGGGGATGGTTGCCACGCGGGCGGAAGGAAAGGAGTTCCGCCCATGTCTCCCCAGGCCCAGCCCACCCCGGTTGAGCTCTACGACACCACCCTGCGCGACGGCGCCCAGGCCGAGGGCCTGTCGCTCTCCGTGGAGGACAAGCTCAAGGTGGCCCGCCAACTGGACCGCCTGGGCGTCCACTACATCGAGGGCGGCTGGCCCGGCTCCAACCCCCGCGACCGCGAGTTCTTCGCCGCCGTGCCCGGGCTGGGGCTCAAGCAGGCCCAGGTGGTGGCCTTCGGCTCCACCCACCACGCCAACACCAGCGCCGAAAATGACGCCAACCTGGCCGAACTGCTGAGCGCCCAGACCCAGACCGTCACCATCGTGGGCAAAAGCTGGCTGCGCCACGTCACCACCCAACTCGGCATCCCCCCCCAGCGCAACCTGGAGATGATCCGCGACTCGGTGGCCTTCCTGAAGGCCAGAGAGCGCCAGGTCTATTTCGACGCCGAGCACTTTTTTGACGGCATGAAGGAGGACCCGGAGTACGCCCTGACCTGCCTGGCGGCGGCGGCCGAAGGCGGGGCCCGGGGCCTGGTCCTCTGCGACACCAACGGCGGTTCCCTGCCCTGGCAGGTGGCCGAGCGGGTGGCGGTGGTCAAGGAGCGCCATCCCGGGCTGGTGATCGGCATCCACTGCCACAACGACGGTGAGCTGGCGGTGGCCAACAGCCTGGCCGGGGTGGAGGCCGGGGTGCGCCAGGTGCAGGGCACCTTGTGCGGCTTCGGCGAGCGCTGCGGCAACGCCAACCTCTGCTCCATCATCCCCACCCTGCAGTTCAAGATGGGCTTTCACTGCCTGGACGAGGAGCGGATGAAGCTCCTGACCGAGACCGCCCGCCTGGTCTACGAGCTGGCCAACCTGCCGCCCCAGCGGTTCGCTCCCTACGTGGGCCAGAGCGCCTTCAGCCACAAGGGCGGTCTGCACATCAGCGCGGTGGAAAAGGACCCGGCCCTGTACGAGCACCTGCCCCCGGAGCTGGTGGGCAACCAGCGTCGCTACCTGGTCAGCGACCTGGCCGGCAAGGCGGCGATCCTGCAGCGCGCCCGCCAGTTCGGCTTGGAGCTTTCGCCCGAGGACCCGGAGGTGCAGGCCATCCTGCAAGAGCTCAAGGCCCGCGAGGGCGAGGGCTATCAGTACGAGGGGGCCGAGGCCAGCTTCGAGCTTTTGATGAACCGGGCCATGGGCCACCGCCACCGCTACTTCGACCTGGTGGGCTTTCGGGTGATGGACTTCAAGGCCGCCGAGGGCGAGCTACCCCTGGCCGAGGCCACGGTCAGGGTGCGGGTGGGCGGCATGGAGGAGCACACCGCCGCCACCGGCCACGGCCCGGTCAACGCCCTGGACCGCGCCCTGCGCAAGGCTCTTTCGCGCTTCTTCCCCCGCCTGGCCGAGGTGCGTCTGGTGGACTACAAGGTCCGGGTCCTGGCCGGGGCCGACGGCACCGCCAGCCAGGTGCGGGTGCTGATCGAATCCAGCGACGGCGTCAGCCGCTGGGGCACGGTGGGGGTCAGCTTCGACGTGTTGGAGGCCTCCTGGCAGGCCCTGGGCGACTCCATCCGCTACAAGCTGTTCAAGGACAAGCAACTCTGACCGGCGGCCGGCGCGGCGCCATGCGCCGGCCGGTGGCGGGGAGCGGACCCCTCCCTCGGCCGGCGATCGGCGGGCGAGGTCTTCCCTCCCCTGACCTCCATTTTTGCGCCCCGCCGGTCGCCAGCGGCCTTGTCAGGCCGGGGGAGCTGGTGCTAAAACTGCGGTAGCCCCGCGCCGTTAGCCCGAATCCACCCGCCAGGGACGGTCCGGAGGCCGGCCGCCAGGCCGTCCCGCGCCCCCATGGTTGGTTCGACTCGCGCCCCGGGGCTGGAGTCCGTCAACCGCTCACGTTCTGGAAAGGGGCCGCAAGCGCCCCGGAGGAGACGGCCATGCCACCAGAGATCGGGGTCACCGTAACCCAGCACCTCCTCAGCCAGCAGGCCGAGCACGGGGGGGCCACCGGCGCCTTCACCCGCCTGCTCAACGAACTGGTCCTCTCGGCCAAGATCATCAGCCGCGAGGTGACCAAGGCCGGCCTGGTGGAGATCCTGGGCTTCACCGGACAGCGCAACGTCCAGGGCGAGCGGGTGCGCAAGCTCGACGAGTTCGCCCACGACGTAATCGTCCACCGCCTCTGCCACTCCGGCCACCTCTGCGTGATGGGCTCGGAGGAGGACGCCGACCCCATCGAGATCCCGCGCGGCTTCCAGGTGGGCAACTACGTGCTGCTCTTCGATCCCCTGGACGGCTCCTCCAACATCGACGCCAACGTCTCCATCGGCACCATCTTCAGCGTGCTGCGCAAGAAGTCCAACGATCCGGCCTACCAGATGAGCGACCTGCTGCAACCCGGCTACGAGCAGGTGGCGGCTGGCTACTTCCTCTATGGCTCCTCCACCATGATGGTCTACACCACCGGGGCCGGCGTCAGCGGCTTCACCCTGGACCCCAGCGTGGGAGAGTTCCTGCTCAGCCACCCCAACATCGAGATCCCCCAGAAAGGCAAGATCTTCAGCGCCAACACCGCCTACTGGGACTACTGGGACGCCGACACCCAGGCCTACATCGACTTCCTGCGCAAGCCCGGCCCCAACAAGCCGGTCTACTCCCTGCGCTACATCGGCTCCCTGGTGGCCGACTTCCACCGCACCCTGCTCTACGGCGGCGTCTTCCTCTATCCCGCCGACAGCAAGGATCCCAAGAAGCCCCACGGCAAACTGCGCCTGCTCTACGAATGCTCACCGCTGGCCTTCATCTGCGAGCAGGCCGGCGGCGCGGCCAGCACCGGCCGCCGGCGGATCATGGAGGTTCAGCCCCAGGAGCTGCACCAGCGGGTGCCCCTGGTCATCGGCAGCCCAGACGAGGTCTACCTGGCCGAGCAGTTCTATGCCGGCAAAAGGCCATAGCGGCCGGGGACCGGGCGGCGCGGGCGATCCCGGCCGCCTGGTCCTGGGCATCGAAAGCAGCTGCGACGAGACCGCGGCGGCCGTCCTGGCGGACGGCCGCCGGATCCTTTCCAGCGTGGTGGCCAGCCAGGTCAAGGACCACGCCCCCTTTGGGGGGGTGGTGCCGGAGCTGGCCAGCCGGCGGCACCTGGAGAACGCCGCGCCGGTGGTGCGGGCGGCCTTGCGCGAGGCCGGGGTGGGGCTCGACGATCTCAGCGGCATCGCGGTGACCCAAGGGCCGGGCCTGATCGGGGCGCTGTTGGTGGGGCTCAACCTGGCCAAGGCCCTGGCCTGGGCGCGGGGGTTGCCCATCGCCGGGGTCAGCCACCTGGAGGGCCACCTGATGGCCCTGACCCTGGCCGAGGAGCCCCCGCCCTATCCCCACCTGGCGCTGTTGGTCAGCGGCGGCCACACCAGCCTCTACCTGGTGCGCGGGCCGCTGGACCAGGAGGAGCTGGGTCAGACCGTGGACGACGCCGCCGGCGAGGCCTACGACAAGGTGGCCAAGCTCTACGGCCTGGGCTATCCCGGCGGGGTGGTCATCGACCGCCTGGCCGCCCAGGGCGACGCGAACGCCATCGTCTTCCCCCGGCCCCGTCTGCACGACGGCACGCTGGATTTCTCCTTCGCCGGGCTCAAGACGGCGGTGCTCCAGTTTCGCCAGAAACACCAGGGCCAGCCCTACCGCATCGAGGACCTCTGCGCTGGGTTCCAGGAGGCGGTGGTCGAGGTGCTGGTGAAAAAGGCTCTGCGCGCGGCCCAGATCCATGGAGTCCGACACCTGGCCCTGGCCGGCGGGGTGGCGGCCAACCGCCGCCTGCGGGAGTTGACGGCCCAGGTCGCGCGGGAGGCGGGGATGGGCGCGACCCTGCCCCCCTTGAGCCTGTGCACCGACAACGCGGCCATGATCGCCGCCGCCGGAACGGCCGCCCTGCGCCAGGGCCAGCGTCTTTCGCTGGACGCCGACGCGGTCAGCCGCCTGCCTCGGGGCGGCAAGCTGCCGGCGTGCGCCCGCGCCTAGCATCCCGGCCACCGGACGGGCGGCGCCGGTTTGGGCCCGCTCGCCAGCGGCGGACCCGGTGGCGGGCGGGCGAGATGGCATGGGCGCAACCCTTCAGGATCACCCGCCTATACCATCAAGCCGCCTCAAGAATTAGAATCAGGCGGCACCCAACACTCGGGTCAGTCGTTGCGAGGAGCGAAGCGACGTGGCGATCTATTGAAAAAAAGCTAAAGAGAGTGCTTCGCTTCGCTCGCAATGACAAATTCAGGCTTTCTTGGTCAGGCCGGACGGACCGAGCCTTTCCGGTCTCATGGTTGATCGGTATAGGCGAACAAGATTATTGACTTGATATATCCCCGGCCCCGCATGGCCGCGATGGGCGCGATAGGGAAAGGCTGGCCTCTCATGCGTTGGCTCCGGGCCACGGCCGCGGCATTGCTCCTGGTGGGCCTCCTGGCCGCTCCGGCCCAGGCCCAGGACGGCGTCAAGCTGGTCAATCTCGGCGGGGCGCGGCTGGAGCTGGAGGTGGTCACCAGGCCCCGGGACCGCTATCGGGGGCTGTCGGGCCGGGCGGATCTGGCGCCGGGGAAGGGGATGGCCTTCGTCTATCCCCGCCCCGGGCAGCGCTGCATGGTCATGCGCGGCATGCGATTTGGCCTGGATATCATCTGGCTGCGCGGCGGAGCCGTGGTGGGCGTC
>JAIWNN010000079.1 GCA_020216805.1 Desulfarculus sp.
CATGGTTTTTGGCATCGGAGCGCAAAAACCATGCCCAGCCCGCCGCCCGCGCGCGGCACAAAGCGATTGACCGGGGCTGACCGCCCTGGTAATAAGACAACGATAAATTCAGGCTATAAACAACCTTACCTGCGCCTGCCCCCGGTGGCCGGCCAAGGACGCACCATGAGCGAGATCAAGAACCAGCTGGCCCTGGAGGACGAATTCACCTTCGCCTGCCATCGTGGCCTGGAATGCTACACCTCCTGTTGCCGCGACGTTACCATCTTCCTTACGCCCTACGACGTGATCCGCCTTAAAAAGGGCTTGGGCCTCACCTCCGGCGAGTTTCTGGAGCAATACACCGACCTGGTGATCATGCCCGACAAGCACCTGCCCCTGGTGCAGCTGCGCATGAACGCCGAGGACAACCTCAAGTGCCACTTCGTGCGCTCCCACGGCTGCCTGGTCTATCCCCACCGTCCCTGGGCCTGCCGCATGTTTCCCCTGGACGAGCGCTTCGCCGGCGGCTACCGCATCATCCCCAGCCCGGAGCGTTGCCACGGTCTGGTGAAGGGCGACCAGTGGAAAGTGCGCGAGTGGCTGATGGACCAGGGTGCCACCCAGTCCAAGGAGATGGACGGCTCCTACGACTCCCTGGCCGCCCACGAGTTCCTGCGCGAGCTGGACATCACCAACGAGCAGATCCAGCAGATGCTGCTGATGGCCCTTTGGGACATTGACCGTTTCCGGGACTTTGTCTTCAAAACCAGCTTCTTGGACCGCTTCGAGCTGGAGCCGGAGCTGATCGAGGCCATCAAGACCGACGACGCCGTCTTGCTGGAAATGGGCTACGCCTGGGTGCGTTTCGGCCTGTTCGGCCAGAAGTCGCTGAAGCTCAAGGAGGGGGCCGAGCAGGCCGGGAAGGCCAAGAAATGATCCCCGGGCTCAACGACGAGCGCCTCCATGAGCTGGGCGAGGGGCAGGGCTTTCGCTTCGCCTGTCATCCCGGAGTGCCCTGCTTCAACCAGTGTTGCCGCAAGCTGACCCTGTGGCTGACCCCCTACGACGCCCTGCGCCTCAAGCGCCGGCTGGGGCTGACCAGCCAGGAGTTCATCGAGCGCTACGCCAACGTGGAGACCGGCCAGAACGGCTGGCCGATGCCGATGCTGGCCATGCGCGAGGACGACCCCGAGCGCACCTGTCCCTTCCTTGGCGAGAGCGGCTGCACGGTCTACGAGGACCGGCCCGGGGCCTGCCGCACCTATCCCCTGGGCCGGGCCACCAAGGGTGGAACCGGCGGCGGCCCCAGCCAGGAGGCCTTCTTCCTGGTGCGCGAGGACCACTGCCAGGGTTTCGCGGCGGGTCGGGAGTGGACTCCCAGCCAGTGGATGCAGGACCAGGGTCTGGAGACCTACAACCACGTCAACGACCTGTTCTTGCCCATCATCACCCGCCAGGCCCCGGACCCGGACCCGCAGATCATCGCCCGCAAGATGCAGATGTTCCTGATGGCCTGCTACGACCTGGAATCTTTCCGCAGGTTCGTGACCACCAGCCGCTTCCGGGAGCTCTTTGTCATTCCGGCCTTGCGCCTGGAACTGGTCGAGACCAACGACCTGGAGTTGCTTAAGCTGGCCTTCGACTGGCTGCGCTTCGCCATCTTCACCGACGACACCCTGACCCTGCGGCAGGCGGTCTGACGCACCTGACCCCGCTCGTTGCTGGCCGACAATTCGGCGACGAAACAAAAAAGACGGCCCTGGGGTGGAGGGTCATCCCATCCCCGGAGGGCTGTTCTCCATTGGCGCGGTCGCCCGCGACTTGGGCCGGCTGGCGCATCCATGGGGCGCGTGGCGACCCTCCCTATACTTAATCCAAAATGTCGATTGGTTATCCATGGCGCTTCCGCGCTCCTTTTTCGTGGGGGGCTGCCGCCGGTTGTATAATGAGACTAGTTCTCGTTAAGCAAATTGACCTAGTCCCACGCTTGTGATAAAAGTTGCATTACATGGGGGAGATACCTCACTCCATCAACCGGCTTAATCAATAAAAATCGGGGGATATCTCATGCGTCTCGATCTGAGCAAAAAGCTGATTCTGGGAGGCGTCTTGGTGGTTGTCATCCCGCTATTGGCGGTGTCCATCACCTTGAGCCACAAAGCGGCCGCGGAGCTGAAGCGGGTTGCGCAGGAAGGGAGCGTCACCTCGGCCCAGGGTCTGGCCCAGTCGGTTGGCAAATACCTGGAAGGCATCGTTCTTTCGGCTAACGCCCTCAAGGAGACATCGGAGATCAAAAGCTTCGCGACCCTGGCCAGCGGCCGCGGGGTCGAGGCGGTGGCCCAGGAATTGGACGAGTTCAACCGCAACCTGGTCCCGGTCATCAAGGGTCTGGGCAAGGATTTTTCGGGCCTTTGGCTGGCCACCAGCCAGGGGCGCATCTTCGCCGGAGTCAAGCCCGACGGCGACACCACCCAGTATCGCAACATGGACATAACTGGTCGTGATTACTATAAGGAAGTGGTGCGCACCGGCCAGACCGTGATCAGCCCGCCGGTGGCGGCCAAGAGCACCGGCAAGCCGGTGGTGATCGTCGCCGCGCCGGTGACCGAGGGCGGCAAGTTGACCGGCGTGTTGGGTCTTTCGGTGGATCTGGACAGCGTGGTGGAGCTGGTCGCCTCCAATCGTTTTGGCGCCACCGGATACGCCTATATGATCGACGAAAAGGGTTTGGTGTTGGCCCATCCCGAGGCCAAGCACATCATGAAGACCAACCTGAGCGAGCAGGAGGGCATGCGCGAATTCACCAAACGGATGACCCAGGGTCAGAAGGGGTCGGCCGAGTACAGCTTCGACGGGGTGGAGAAGGTGGCCAGCTTCGCGCCGGTGGGCATCCGCGGCTGGAGCATCGGGGTGGCCATCAACTCCGAGGAGCTTTTCGCGCCGGTGGCCTCCATGCGATTGATCGCCCTGGTGCTTTGTCTGATCTTCCTGGGCCTGGCCGTGACCGGGGTCTGGTTCCAGGCCCGCTCGGTGACCAAGCCGGTGCTGCGGGTGGTGGAGGGCCTGTCCGCCTCTTCCCAGGAGGTCAACCAAGCGGCGCAGCAGATCGCCCAGGCCAGCGGGCAGTTGGCCGCCGGCGCCAGCCAGCAGGCCAGCAACTTGGAGGAGACCTCGGCCAGCCTGGAGGAGCTGGGGGCCATGACCCGCCAGAACGCGGACAACTCCCACCAGGCCGACGCCCTGACCCAGGAAGCCCAAAAGGTGGTGGATCGGGCCAACCAGTCCATGGACGAACTCACCTCCTCCATGACCGAGATCAGCCAGGCCAGCCAGGAGATCAGCAAGATCATCAAGACCATCGACGAGATCGCCTTCCAGACCAACCTCCTGGCCTTGAACGCCGCGGTGGAGGCGGCCCGGGCGGGTGAGCATGGCGCGGGCTTCGCGGTGGTGGCCGAGGAGGTGCGCAACCTGGCCCAGCGGGCGGCCGACGCCGCGCGCAGCACCTCGGAGCTGATCGAGAGCACCGTGCAGCGCATTTCCGCCGGCAGCCAGCTGGTGCAATCGGCCAACCAGGCCTTCCGCCAGGTGGCCGAGGCCACCACCAAGGTCACCGGCCTGATCGGCGAGATCGCCGCGGCCAGCAGCGAGCAGGCCCAGGGCCTGGGCATGCTGGGCAACGCCGTGCAGGAGATGGACCGCGTCACCCAAGCCACCGCCGGCAGCGCCGAGGAGACCGCCAGCGCGGCCGAAGAGATGAGCGCCCAGGCCCACCAGTTGAACCGCTTTGTCAGTGATCTGGTGCGGGTGGTCAGTGGCGGCGCCAATGGTCGCGGGCCCTCGCCCAAGACCATCCACCGCTCCCCGGGCGGCCCCGACCTGCCGATGGTGGTCAGCCGCTCCTGAGCCTCGGCATCCAACCTGAAACCGCCCCGCCAGCCCGACGGCTCCGGGGCGGTCTTTCATTTCGGCCTGGGGGTGGGTCAGCTTTTGGCCCGCGGGCCCAGGTAACCCTTGCGACCTTTGATGCGGGCGTCGATCTCTTCCTGGTTTTCGCGCAGGTAGCGCAGGGCCTTTTCCGCCGCCGCCACCAGGGGCTCGCGTTCGCCCTTGGCGATCAGCTTGCCCGGCAGCAAGAGCTGGCGGCGGGCCAGGATGGCCACGATCTCGTCCTCGGCGTCCAGCTCCACCCCCAGGCCCTGGGCCAGCTCCACCAGCAGGTCGCCGAACTCCTGGGGGTGCTCCAGCAGTTCCACCGGCAGCTCGGTCTCGTAGGCCAGGGCCTGTCCCCGCCCGGGGGCCAGACTGGAGCCCTTGATCAGATCCACGGCGTGGACCAACTGGTGCAGGACCGTGGATTCGTCGGCGCTGGGGCTTAGGGCGATGTAGATCACCCCCGGGTCCAGGAGCTTGGTCTTCTGGGGATTGATCAGCACGCCGCCGTCGCCGGCCGGGGTCTTCTCCTGGCCGAAAAGGCCCAGATCCAGGTAGGCCTGGAGGTCAACCAGCTTGACACGGTAGCTCTTGCCGGCCGGACTGACGATGCTCAGGTTCGCGGCCATGGCCTGGGCCCGGGGATGCCGGCAGGCCGGCAGGCCCATGATCTGCTGGGCCGCCTGGTAGGGGTCTTGGTTGATGCGCTGGGTGGCGAGGTCGGCGGTCAGCTCCTCCTCGCGGCCCAGATGGCATTTCTTGAATTTTTTGCCGCTGCCGCAGGGACAGGAGGCGTTGCGGTCCAACTTGCCGAGGTCCATGATCGATCTTTCCGCAAGGCCCTGCCGGGAGAAAGGTCATCGTCCGGGGCGAGGTTCTGGGTCCGTCCGCGACCGGGCGTGGCCCAGACCTCGTTGCTAAGGGCCGTTATTCGTTGACGATGGTGTCCTTGCCGGCGTCCGGGGTGTTGACCGGGAAGGGTCCGAGCTGACCGGTGGCCGGGTCGTAGCGGTGGCGGTAGCTGGCCTTGATCCCGATGGTCTTGAAGGTGTGGTCCCAGCCGCGTTGGTAATAACCGCACTCGTCGTTGAAACAAATATACTGGAATTCACTGCCCCAGCTATGGGTGGCCGGGGAGGCCCACTTGCTCATCTTCTGGCCGCAGTGGGGGCAGATGGTCTTGTCCATCTCGGTCATCTTCTTCCTCCATCAGATTCCCGGCGTCGTCCCCGGCCACGCTGGCCTGACAGGATGCGACGGGAAGCGCTCTCGGGAGCAGGCATGGTTATAAAGCCTTGCGCCGGAGGATGCAACCCCCGGCGCAAGGTGCGATCCATGCCTAGAAGATAATCACGCCCCCACGGCCTGCAACGCCGGGCCGGCCGGGACCACCAGGCGGTTCAGGGCCGCGGCGCTGTCCTTGTCCGCGCCGAAGGCCAGGGCCATCAGCTGGGTGACGAAGACCACCGGCATGTTGAGGTTGGCGCCGGTGATGGCGTTGACCCGCTGCTGGTAGATCTCCAGGTTCATCTGGCACATGGGGCAGGCGGTGGAGATGATCTGGGCCCCGCCGGCCGCCGCGCTCTCGATGATGTCCTTGACCAGGTAGGCGCACTTGTCGATCTCGGTCAGGAAGATGCCCGAGCCGCAGCACTTGACCCGGTGGCCGAACTCCACCACCTCGGCCCCCAGGGCGGCCAGGATTTCGTCCTGGGTGTGGGGGTTTTCGCAGGAGTCGTATTCGCCGAAAGGCCGGGTGGTCTGGCAGCCGTAGTAGGCGGCCACCTTCACCCCGGTCAGCGGTTTCTTCACCGCCGCCTTGATCTTCTCGACGCCCACGTCGTTGTAGAGCAGGTCCAAAATGTGGCGGACCCGGAGCTTGCCCGAATATTTCAGGCCGCCCTCGGCCAGGATGCCGTTCACCTGCTCCATGAGCTTGGGATGGGCCTGCAACTCGCGGTTGACCTTGTTGAGCATGATGTAGCAGGAGGAGCAGGGGGCCACGATGTCGTAGCCGCCCTGGGCCTCGGCCAGGGCCAGGTTGCGGGCGTTGAGCACGATGGACTGCATTTCGGTGCCGCCAATGTAGGCGATGGAGGCCCCGCAGCAGTTCCAGTCCTCGATCTCGTGGAAATTGATGCCCAGCCCCTTGGCCACGGCCTCGGCGCTGATCATGTAGTGGACGCCGCCACCCTCCAGCGAGCAGCCGTAGTAGAGGAAGTAGTCCATGCTACGCCTCCTTCGCCGCGTCGATGGCCGCGGCCTTGTCCAGCATGCGCTGAAGCTGTTTGACGCCCTTGATCTTGTGCACCCCGGGGATGAAGATGTTGGGCGGGATGAACATCTTGGGCTTCATGCGCTTGGCCTTCATCAGGGCCAGGCCGATGTCCATCATGCCCAGGCTCTTCTTGAGCCCGGCCACCAGGCCGTCCTGGAGGCAGTACTTGATCGGCACCACGGCCTCGTCCACCCGGCCGGTGTCGTAGATGCCCTCCCAGAAGGCCTTGCCGAACTTGGCGGTCTCGGCCCGGGGTACGATGCCCTGGGCCAGGGCGTAGTGGGCCAGGCCGTGCATCACCTCCATGATCGGCACGCCGCGCGGACAGCGCACCTTGCAGGTGTAGCAGGAGGTGCAGAGCATGATGTCGGGGTTGTTGAGCACCTCGTCCCTGCGTCCGGCGCGGATCAGCGACCAGATCTGGCGCGGTCCATACTTCATCTCGCCGCGCAGGGGGCAGGTGGCGCCACAGACGCCACACTGCATGCAGACCTTGATCTCGGCGCCCGAGTCTACCTTCTCGTAAACCTCGTTGGCGAAGGTCTGGTTGTAGTCCATGGGCTCCCTCACTCCACGGGTGGGTGTTGTCGCGGCCGTTGCGGGCCGACCGGTGGTCGACTAACACCGGCACGGGGCTGCCGGACCTTTTCGGGCTCGGTCCATTGGTCGGGCCCGGCCTCGACCAATGGAAGGTTATACAAAATAACGTGAAAGCCTGGTGAAAGTCCAGGGGGCCGCCGGGCGGCGACCCCCTGGCTGGGTGTTCTTAGAAGCCCTTGTAGGGGTTGGGTCCCACCGAGTCGATGACCTCCATGAACTCGTTGATGATCCCGGCCACCTTGTCGTGGTCGGTGATGCCGACCTCGGCCACCTTGATGCGGTCGGCCTCCAGCACCAGGCGCTGCAGGGTCTCGGAGATCTTGCTCATGCGCACGTTGGCCAGCTCGGAGCCCTTGATGAAATGGCACTGATAGTCGTCGCCGCGGCGGCAGCCCATCAGGATCAGCCCGTCGATGCCGCTGGACAGGGCGTCGGCGATCCAGACCAGGTTGACCGAACCCAGGCAGCGCACCGGGATGAAGCGCACGAAGGCCGACCAGCTCTTGCCCAGGCGGGCGGCCATGTCGATGGCCGGCAGGGCGTCGTTCTCGCAGGCCAGCACCACCACCCGGGGCTTCTCCTCGTCCTCCTCGGGCACCTCGATGGCCTTGATCTGGCTGCCGACGATGTCCACCGAGTAGTTCTTGAAGCTGATGATGCGCTCGGGACAGGCGCCCATGCACACGCCGCAGCGGCGGCAGCGGGTGGGGTTGGGCAGGGGGTTGGCCTTCTCGTCCTCGTTGATGGCGCCGAAGGGGCACTCCTCGGTGCAGCGCTTGCACTGGGTGCAGCGCTGCATGGCGAACTCGGGGAAGGACTCGTCGCCGCTGCGGGGATGCACCGCGCAGCCGGCCTCGGCCGCCCGGATGGCCTGGATGGCCTTCATGGCCGCGCCCACGCCGTCGTCCTGGGCCTGGGTCAGGCGCATGGGACGGCGGACGGTGCCGGCGGTGTAGATGCCGGTGCGCCGGGTCTCGTAGGGGAAGCAGATGAAGTGGCTGTCGGGCATGGCGTACTTGAGGGTGGGCAGGTTGGGTCCCTGGCGGTACTGGAGGTTCAGCACCGACCAGTCCTCGGTCTGGGCCTTGGCCTCCTCCACCAGCTTCTTGGCCGCGTCCTGGTCCTCGCCAAAGGCCACCAGCGGGGGCTCCACCACCTTGGGGTTGTTGGGCTTCATGCCGGTGGCCAGCACCACCATGTCCAGCTCCTCCAGGCTGACCTTCTCGTTGAGGAGCACGTCCATGGTCTCCAGCGACAGCTTGTCGGAGCCGGTGATGGTGGGGTAGGTCTCGTCGCGGCGGATGAAGATAACGCCCTGGCGCTGGGCCTCGCGGTAGACCTCCTCGCTCTGGCTGGGGGTGCGCAGGTCCTTGTAGATCACGTAGACCGAGGCTTCGGGGTTGGCCTGCTTGACGTACATGGCCTGCTTGCAGGAGACCAGGCAGCAGAAGGCCGAGCAGTAGGGAAGATGGTTGGCGTCGCGGGAACCGGCGCACTGGATGAAGGCGATGGAGTTGATCCCGCCCAGGCCGCCTTCCTTGGCCTTCTGCTCGAACTGCACGTTGGTGACGATGTTGGGGCTGGAGCCGTAGGCCAGCTCGTCGGCCAGCTTCTCGGGGTCGTAGGGGACCCAGCCGGTGGCCTGGATGATGGCGCCGGCCCGCAGGCTCTCGCCGTTGCTCAGGCTGACGGTGAAGTTGCCCGGCGCGCCCTCGGTTTTATCCACGGTGGCGCCGGTGAAGGCCTTGATGTTGGGGTTGCCGGAGACCTTCTCCAGCAGCCCGGGCAGGGGGTTGTCCTCCAGCTCGCGGTAGGGCGCGGTCTGGGGGCCCAGCTTGTTGATGGTGCGCAGGAAGCCGCCCAGCTCGGGCTCCTTCTCCACCAGGTAGACCTGGTTGCCGGCCTCGGCCGCGGCGATGGCCGCGTTCAGGCCGCTGATGCCGCCACCCACCACCAGGACGGCCTTGGCGACTTCGCCCTCCAGTTGGAAGGGAGTGGGGAGCTCGGACTTGGTCAGCTTGACGCCGCCCATGCGCATGTAGTCCTCGCCCAGCATCTGGCGGTCGTCGTCCGCGGCGTCGGCCGAGCACCAAACCACCTGCTCGCGCAGGGAGACGCGCTCCACCAGCACCTGGTTGCCGAAGCTGAACTCGTCGGTCTTGGCCCGGGAGGAGCAAGCGGCGATCAATAGGGCGTTGGTCCCGGCGTCCACGTCGGCCTGGATCATGGCCACGCCCTCGGGGGAGCAGAGCACGTCGTGCTCCTTGAACTCTTTGACGCCCTGTTCACCGGCGGCTTTCTTCAGCCCGCCCAGGTCCAGGGCGTCGCCGATGCCGCAACCCTTGCAAAGGTATCCACAGACTTTCTTGCTCATGATTTCCTACCTCCCCACCGCCTGGATGGCCTTCAGGGCAGCGGACGTTCCGTCCTGAACGCAGGTGACCACCTCGCTGGGCCGCCGCACCGTGCCCACGCCGATGATGGCCTGGCCGGAGGTGAGGAAGCCGTAGGGGTCGTAGGTCACGTCATAGGGGACCTGGCTCAGGGCCGTGTTGGGCTGCATGCCGGTGGCCAGCACCACCAGATCGTGTTCGGCCTTGAACCGCTCGCCAGTGGTGGTGTTCTCGCCCTCCAGGATCAGGTTGCCGTTGGCCTGGGGGGTGATCATGGCGATCTTGGACTTGACGAACTGGACCTTGTTGCTGGCCTTGACCTTGGTGTAGAAGTCCTCGTTGCGGTCCATGGCCCGGATGTCGATGAAATAGATCGTGATCTCGGCCTCGGGCAGCTTTTCCATCACATAGGTGGACTGCTTGAGGCTGGCCAGGCAGCAGATGGAGGAACAGAAGGGCAGATGGTTTTCGTCGCGGGAGCCGGCGCACTGAACGAAGGCCACCTTCTTGGGAGCGGCGCCGTCGCCGGGGCGCTGGATGGCGCCGGCGGTGGGGCCGGAGATCGCGGCCAGGCGCTCGAACTGGACGTTGGTGACGATGTTGGGGCTCTTGTCGAAGTTGTAGTACTCGATCTTGCTGGGGTCGTAGGGGGTCCAGCCCGCGGCCCAGATCACCGCGCCCACGTTCAGGCTCAGCTCCTGGCCCTGGTCGTTCAGGTCCACCGCGCCGTAGGGGCAGGCCGCGGCGGCCTTTTGTCCCTCGTCGGTGCCGGCGATGCTGGGGTCGATCACGTAGCGCAGGGGCATGGCCAGGT
>JAIWNN010000080.1 GCA_020216805.1 Desulfarculus sp.
CGTGGGGCAGGTAGGCCGCCTTGATCTGGTCCAGGCCGTAGTTGAAGGGGTTGGGGATGGTGGCGCTGACGGCCTCGGCGCACTTGCCGCAGGCGGTGCACTTTTCGTTGACGTAACGCGGGTTGACCTTGACCTTGACCGTGAAGTCGCCGGGGGCGCCCGCGATGCCGGTCACCTCGGCCAGGGTGTGGATGGTGATGCGGGGGTTGCTCTTGACCCGCCGGAAGTTGATTTCCAGACCGCAGTAGGGCGGGCAGAGTTTGGGGAAGTACTGGTGCAGCTGGGCCACCCGGCCGCCCAGGTAGGCGTTCTTCTCCACCAGCACCACCTGGTAGCCCGCCTCGGCGGCCTCCAGCGCGGCGCTGAGCCCGCTCATGCCACCACCCACCACCAGGATGGCTTTCTTGGTTTCGTCCGTCATCTTAGACACCTCCGAGGTAGTTGCTCCGCGCCGGTCGGCGCCTGCCCTTGACCCGGCGCCGGCCTTGGTCCGGCCCCCCGGGGGTTCGCCCGGGTCGGCGGGAAGGGCTGATCTTTTTCGCGACCCTGAGGCGCGGGGCCAATCGCGGGGTCCACGCCCTGGGCCTTGTCTGGCGATGCGGGATAGTCCGGCTGGTCGGCGCGAGGGTGGGCCGGGGCCGGCCGCGGATGGGGTCCGCCGCGCCTAACCTGGGCCGCCTACGGGCAGAACCGGACTAAGTGC
Organism: Desulfarculus sp.; assembly: GCA_020216805.1. Taxonomy (GTDB): domain Bacteria; phylum Desulfobacterota; class Desulfarculia; order Desulfarculales; family Desulfarculaceae; genus JACRDC01. The sequence continues at coordinate 704 of JAIWNN010000080.1, forward strand.
GAACTTGCACATCATACATATCCGCGCCGCCCGAGTCCAGCAAAACCGCCGGTCCCGGCCAAGGCGCAGACATTCCCCCGGAGCCCCACCTCCCCGGGCGCTGTTTTTTGCCCGCCCCGGAAGCGGACGCTTCCGGGGCGGGCAAAAAACTCCAGGCGCCATGCGGCGCCTGGAGCTTCTCGTCACGGCATGGTTATCAGTCGATCAAGGGGACCACGTCCCGCTTGCAGAACTCCCACGCGCCGTTCTTGTACACGCAGTTGACGAAGACCTTCCAGTTCGCGTCGTCCATCTTGGGCTTGTCCGCGCGGAAGTAGTAGCCCGGCCAACGGGTCTCCTCGCGGAACAGGATGGTGCGCAGGTGGGCCTCGGCCTGCCACATGCGGTGGTAGTTCTCCCAGCAGCGCTCCAGATCGTAGCGATCCTTGGCGCCCAGCTTCTCGGCGTCTTCCTTCAGCATCTGCATGAGCTCAAGGCCGCGCTCGCACAGGGCCTTGGAGGTCTTGAAGGCGCTGACCACGCCACCGGCGTACTCGTCCATGATCTTCTGGAGGCGGAACATGAACTGCATCGGCAGGATGTAGTTCGGGTTGATCATGGGGTCGGTGGTGAACTTGCTGTTCGCGGCGTACACGTCCAGCGGCTTCAGGCACTTGGCCTTCAGCTCGTCCACGCCGGAGACGTTGGGCTGGGTGTTGTTGTCCAGGATGAAGCGGATCGCCTGCTTGCCGGCGTAACGACCCTCGGCGTGGGAGCCACTGGAGAACTTGTGGCTGCTGGCGCCGGTGCCGTCGCCCGCGGAGAACAGGCCCTTCACCGTGGTCATGTTGCCGTAGCCCCACTTGTAGGGGGTGTTGATGTCCTCGGGGCCGGAGACCCAGGCGCCGGAGCCGCCGGAGTGGGAGCCGATGAAGTAAGGCTCGCACGCGGCGATCTCAGAGCGGCTCTTCTCGGGGTAGATGTTGTTGGCGGCCCAGAGGATGGCCTGGGACACGGTCATGTCCAGGAAGTCCTCCCAAGCCTCGGCCTCCAGGGTCTTCATCTTCTTCTTGAAGGCCTTCTCGTCGTCCTTGTACTGGGCGGCGATGTTGTTGATGGCCTCGGCGGTCTCCATGTACAACGGACCCAGGCCCGCGTCCACGTCCAGCATGCCGAGGTAGTTGCGCAGGTTGGCCGGGATCGGCTTCACCAGGCCATAGGGGGCCCAGTTCTGCAGCTCGGCCTTGCGGGTCACCATGTACTCGCCGCCGCTGGCGCTGGTGGCGCGGCTCTTGAACAGCAGGAACCAGGCGCCGACCGGACCATAGGCGTCCTTGAAGCGCACGGGGATGAAGCGGATCTCCTGGCAGGTCATCTCGGCGCCGGCCAGGATGGTGAAGCAGGCGGTGGAGCCGCTGTTGAAGGGCGGATACCAGGAGCGGCCCAGACCCTCACCCACGCTGCGGGGACGGAACACGTGCACGGCGCCGCCCATCATGGCGCAGACGGCCTTGGCCTTGAACACGTAGAACTTGTCCTCGCGGGTGCTGAAGCCGTAGGCGCCGGCGATGCGATCGCCGTCCATGATCGGACCGACGATGAACACGCGCTCGATGATGTCGAAGCCGGCCTCGGCCATGGCGTTCTTGGCGGCCTCGGCCACGATCACCTTGTAGGACTCGCCGTTGATCATGATCTGCCAACGGCCCTCACGCACGTACTTGCCGTTCTCGTCGGTCCAGATCGGCAGGCCCCATTTCTCGAACAGGTGCACCGAGCTGTCGACGTGGCGGGCGATGTTGTACACCAGGTCGTCGCGGGCGATGCCCATCAGGTCCTGGCGGACGTAGCGGATGTAGTCCTCGCAGGTGTTCTCGCCCTTGCTGTAGCCGATGTACTCGTTGATGGCGCTCAGGCCCATGGCCACGGCGCCGGAACGGGTGAAGGCGGCCTTGTCGACCAAGGTGACCTTCAGGCCGTTCTTTTTGGCCCAGTAAGCAGCCTCGACCGCCGCGCCAGCCGCGGCCATGCCGCCGCCGCAGATCAGAAGGTCGGTGGTGACCTCTACGGTTTCCCAATTAGCCATGTGTTCCTCCTCCTTACCGCCTACAGGGTGGGCAGCTTGTCTTGGCCGCAGGACGCGGGCTCGGTCATCAGGTTGATGCTGTTGATGTCGCCATCACCCGCCGGGAAGCCGCCCAACGGCTCAGCCGCGCCTTCAGCCGTGGTCCGGATCGGGAACTTGAAGCGTTTCACCGAGCCATCACGGAACTTGATGGTCCACATGATGTCCTGGGTGCCGCGCAACGGAACCACGCTGGCGCCCATGGGCACGAAGTCAGCGTAGCCGCGCACGTCGATCGCCTGCTGGGGGCAGATCTTCACGCAGTTGTAGCACTCCCAGCACCAGGAAGGATCGCGGTTCCAGGCTTTCATCACGCCGTAACCCGCGCTGCCGTCCTTGTCCAGGACCATCAGGTCGTTCGGGCAGATGTACATGCAAGCGGTCTTGTCCTGACCCTTGCAGCCATCGCACTTCTCAACGATTACGAAGCTTGGCATTCAGTTCCTCCATTGGGTGTTTGGTTGTAGTTGGCACAACCTAGTACTGACCCACTCTAGGGGCCGTCGGGGGCGTCCCTGCGGCCCGAAAACCTACCAAATCGCCTCGCACCTCCTTGACTCGCGGTCCCCACCAAAGCCCTTGAGCAGCAACCGCGGGCATTCCCTTGGCCGGTCGCCACTCTTGTGCAGGTCGGAACAAAGTAGCTAGAAGGCTCGCCCCGTTCTGACTCAAGTAGGTTGCGTCGGCGTCTCCAGGGCCCCCCATGAGCCCCAGGGACCGTCCCGGCCGCACTCCCGCCGGAATTTTGGGGGTCGAGTTCTTGTAATATTTTCCCGGGGCGGGTGTCAAGGAAAATGTAATTGCCGTAACAAGCTAGGCCGCAGCTACCCCCAAACCTCACCGGAGATCGCCCCAATCCCCAGCTAACAAGGCGTCATACTGGCCATGACGCGCTCCGGGCCGATCTGAGCCTAGGCCTCGACCTCCTCCGGGTCCGGTTCGTCCTCGGCTCCACCCGCCGCGATGGCCTCGCCCTGGCGCTGGGCGGCCAGCTTTTTGGCCCGGCGCCGGGCGCTGCCCGAACGCCGCCGCCGCGAGCGCTTCTTGGCCGCCGGCTCCTCCCCTCCGCCCTGGTCCTCCTCCGAGGCCGGGGCGCCCATCGGTTCGGGGTCGGGCTCCTCGGCCGGTTGGGCCGGGGCGGAGGCATGGGCGGCGGCCTCGCCGTTGACCGTCTTGGTCTTGCGGCGGCGGCTGCGGCGCTTCTTGGCCGGAGATTTGGCCTCGGGCGAGGCGGCGGCCGGGCACTCGCCCTCGACCGGCTCGGGCGCGGGCTTGGGGGGGGCCGGGGTCTCGGCCGACGGCTTGGCCGGGGTCGGGCGTTCGGCACGGGCGGGGTCGTCGGCCAGAGGCAGGGGCCAGACCATCTCGCCTTTTTCCAGGCGCAACTCCTCGTGGGTCAGGCTCGGGTCCGCCTGCACCTCCAGGCAGACCCCCAGCCGGTTCTCCAGGGCGGCCAGCTCGGCCCGCCTGGCGTTCTGCAGGTGGTGGGCCAGCTCCGGGGCCAGGCGCATGCGCACCGGCCCTTCGCCGCGGTTGAGCTTGCGGGCCAGGGTGCGCAGCACCATCCGGCCCAGGGCCTCGGCCGTGCGCACCATGCCCCGGCCCTGGCAGTGGGGGCAGACCTTGGTGGCCCCGAAGTCGATGGGCGGGCGGATGCGTTGGCGGCTCAGCTCCAGCAGGCCGAAACGGCTGATGCGCCCCACCGTGACCTTGGCCTTGTCCTTCTTCAGCTCTTCCTTCAGCCGTTTCTGCACCTCGGCCTGGTGCTTGCGGTCGCGCATGTCGATGAAATCGATCACGATCAGCCCGCCCAGGTCCCGCAGGCGCAACTGGCGGGCGATCTCTCCGGCCGCCTCCAGGTTCACGGTCAGGGCGGTCTCCTCGATCTCCTTGCCCTTGATGGCCTTGCCGGAGTTGACGTCCACCGCCACCAGGGCCTCGGTGGGGCTGATGACGATGGAGCCGCCGCACTTGAGCGGCACCACCGGGTGGTAGACGCTCTCCAGTTGTTGTTCGATGTCGTATTTGCTGAAGATGGGGCGCTTGTCGCGGTAGAGCTTGAGGGCCTTCTTGCGCCGGGGGTTGACCAGGCCCACGAACTCCTCCAGACGCGCGAAGACCTCCGGGTCGTCCACCAGGACCTCGTTCACCTCGCTGGTGAACAGATCGCGCACCGTGCGCACCGCCAGCTCCTCCTCGCGGTGGATCAGGGCCGGGGCCTTGGCCTGCCTGCCTCGTTTCTGGATGTCCTCCCACAGCCGCAACAGCAACCGGGCGTTGGCCAGCACGTCGCGTTTGCTGCGTCCTTCGCTGGCGGTGCGGGAGATGATGCCCAGATCGGGGGGCAGGTTCAGCTCGTCCAGGATCTCCTTGAGCCGCTTGCGCTCGGCCTCGGACTCGATCTTGCGGCTGACTCCCAGGTGGTCGCGCCCCGGGGTGAGCACCAGGGACTGGCCGGGGATGGAGAAAAAGGTGGTCAGGGCCGCGCCCTTGGTGGCGGTTTCTTCCTTCACCACCTGGACCATCAGCTCCTGGCCCTTGCGCAGGACCTCCTGGATGGCCGGCAGGCCCTTGGCCGAGGTTTTGCCGGGGGGGAAGAGGTCGGGGCGCACGTCGCTGATCTGGAGAAAACCGTGGCGGTTGGCCCCGTAATCGACGAAGGCCGCCTGGAGGCTGGGCTCCACGTTGACCACCACACCCTTGTAGATGTTGCCCCGGGTCTGTTCGCGGGCGGCCACCTCGACGTAGAAGGCCTCCAGCCGGCCGTCTTCCACCAGGGCCACCCGCAGCTCTTCAGGGTCCAGGGCGTTGATGAGCATTTTCTTGACCATGGGCGCATCCTACCGCAAACCAAGGCGAAAGGCTATGGGGAGTTGTCGGGGTTCAACGCCGGCCAGGGGGGCGGTGCGGGCGTCGCGGTCAGGCCGGGGGATCGGGCTGGGGCAGTTCGCGGCCGTCCAGCAGGCGGCGCACCATGCCCAGCAACTCGGCCCGGCGGAAGGGCTTGGGCACGAAGCCGGCGGCGCCGTTTTCCAGCGATTGGCGCACCTGGTCCGAACCGGCGTAGCCGCTGGCGATGAGCACGAACTGCTCCGGGTCGCGGGACAGAATTTGGTCCAGGCAGGCCAGCCCCCCCATGCCGGGCATGCCCAGATCCAGAATGATCAGGTCCGGCCGCTCGCCGGAGTCCAGGATCTCCAGGACCTGCTCGCCGCTGGCGGCCGCGCGCACCCGGTAGCCGGCGGCGGCCAGCATCCGTTGGCCCACCTGGCGCAGGGTCGGCTCGTCGTCCACCAGCAGGATCGACTCCGAACCACCCGGTGGTTCGGCCTGGGCCGAGCGGTCCGGGGACGGGGCCGGCCCGTGGTCCCGGGCCAGGGGCAGGTGGATGACGAAGACCGCCCCCTGCCCCGGCTGGCTGTAGCAGTGGATGCTGCCGTGGTGGCCCGTCACGATGCCGTAGACCGTGGCCAACCCCAGGCCGGTGCCCTTGCCCGGCCCCTTGGTGGTGAAAAAGGGGTCGAAGATGTGCTCCAGCACCTCGGCTGACATGCCGTGTCCGGTGTCGCCGACGGTCAGCCGCAGATGGGGACCGGGTCGGGCCGCCAGGTGTTGGCTGCAATAATCCTGATCCAGATCCACCCGCTCGGTGCTGATGGACAATCGACCGCCCTGGGGCATGGCGTCGGCGGCGTTGACGGCCAGGTTGAGCAGCACCTGCTCGATCTGGCCGGCGTTGGCCAAGACCGGCGGCAGGTCCCGGCCCAGGTCGGTCTGGATCTCGATCATCTTGGGCAGGGTGCGGCCCAAGACCTCCAGGGCGCGCAGCACCTCCCGGTTGAGGTCCAGGGGCTTGAGCTCCGGCTCCATCTGGCGGCTGAAGGTCAGGATGTGGCGCACCAGCTCGGCCGCCCGGCCGGCGGCGGCGATCACCTGCTCCAGCTCGGCCCGGTTGTCGCGCCCCTGGCCGGCGTTGTCCTGGGCCAGCTCGGCATAGCCCAGGATGGCGGCGAGGATGTTGTTGAAATCGTGGGCCACCCCGCTGGCCAGAGTGCCCAGGGCCTCCATCTTTTGGGCCTGGCGCAGCTGGGTCTCCATGCGGGCCCGGTCCCGCTCCATCAGGCGCTGGGCGGTGACGTCGCGGATGGATTCGATGGCTCCGATCACCCGTCCCCGGCCGTCGCGCAGGGGCGAGGCGGTGTTCCAGAAGAAGGTGTGGCCCAGCCCGCGGAAATCCTCCAGGAAGGTCTCGGAGAACAGACGGTCCCCCTCCTGGTGGAAATGGCGGTAGAGGGCGGCGGCCTCGGGGTCCGGGCGCAGGACCAGGTCGATCAGCACCGGCCGGCGCCGACCATAGAACGGCGTCGCGTAGGCGTGGTCCCCCCGCCCCACCATCTCCGCCGCCGGCACCCCGGTCAGCAGCTCGATCTGGCGGTTCCAATGCAGCACCCGGCCCTGGGTGTCGATGACGAAGGTGGGGTCGGGCAGGAACTCGATCACCTGGGCCAGGCGCTCTTGGCTGGCCTTCAGGGCCTCCAGGGCCCGCCGGCGGTCGCTGATGTCGTGCAGCACTCCCAGGTGCAGGCCCGGGGCGATGTTGGCCACCGCCCGGTATTCCACCTCGACCAGGGTTCCGTCCTGGCGGCGCAGGGCGTATTCGCCGGACAGGGAGCCCTCGGCCAGGAAGCGCCGCCAGAGGACCAGGGCCTGGTCGCGGTCGCCGTCCGGGGCCAGGTCCAGCAGCGAGCGGCCGGCCATGGCGGACGGATCATAGCCGCAGAGACGGCCGGCCGCCGGGTTGACCTCCACGAAATTGGCGTTGTCGTCGCACAGGACGATGGCGTCCAGGGAGTGGTCGAAGATGGCCCGCATCCGGGCCTGGCTGGCCTGGGTCTCGGCCTCGGCCCGCCGGCGCTGGGTGAGGTCTTGGAAGATGCAGTGGGTCTGGCGGAACGACCCGTCTTGGTTGTAGGCGATGGCTCCCTCGAAGCTGACCTCGAGGTATTGACCGTCGGCCCGGAGCATCCTGAACTCGACCCCCGAGACCTGGCCGGCCTCCTTGAAACAGGGGAACTTGGTCTCGAAGACCGGCAGGCTGTCCGGGTGCAGGAAGCCGCCGAACCAGCGGCCGATGACCTCCTCGCGGCGGTGGCCCAGGGCCTTGAGCCAGGCCTGGTTGACCTCGATGAAGCAGCCGTCGGCGTCCAGCGACTGGTAGGCCAGGGGGGCGTCGTCGAACAGCCGGCGGAAGCGCTGTTCGCTCTGGCGCAGTTTCTCTTCCGATTCACGCTGCCGGCTGGTGTCCAGGGAGAGGGACAGCAGGCATTGGCCGCCCTGGTGGGGGATCAGGTGGCCGGAGTACAGGGTGTGGAGGATGCGGCCGTCTTTGGCCCGGCGGGAGACCTCCAGGCCCAGCACCTTGTCCTCGCGCCGCAGCCGGCGCAGCACCTCGTCCCGGACGGCGAGATCGTCCCAGACGCCCAGCTCCAGGGAGGTCCGTCCGATGACCTCCTCGGCGCGAAAGCCGGTGGCCTCCAGGAAGGCCTGGTTCACCCGCAGGTAGCGCCCTTCCTCCAGGGTGCTGAGCACCACCCACAGGGGGCTGTCCTCCAGGGCGCTCCAGAGCGCGTCCAGGGCGGGATCGGCGGGGCTGACGCCGGCGCTGGCAGGGAACCCGAAAGCGGCTTGGGACAACATCTGGCGCAGGCGCTGGTTCTCCCGGCGCAACGCCTCCAGCTCCTGGGAGGGGGGACGGGGCTGTCGGTCGTCCTCGGCCATGGCCCACCTTGATAACTCATGGCAAAACCAGCAGGTATTGTATGCCGCTTCGCGGCCGCCGCGCAAGTCACAGATGTGAACCAGCCTGGGACATTCGCGATCATCCCGCCTTGGCGCCTGATTGCGCCCCCGCGCCGGCCGTCTGGCCCAGGTCGATGACCGCCCGCAGCCAGCCGTCGGGCCGGGGCTCCAGGCTCCCGCCCCGGCGCTCCAGCATGCCCAGCATCACGGAGTTGTCCGGGCTGACCAGGCCCTCCACCCGCTGGAAGCCCCGGACCCGGGCCACCTCCACCAGGCTGGCGAAAAGCTCGTGGCCGACGCCCCGCCCTTGCCAGGCGTCGGCCACGCTGAGCCCCAGCTCGGCCGTCTCCCGCCCGGGCTCGCCCACCACCCGGCCCACGCCCAACAGCTCCTGGTCGCGGCCGTTTTCGGCCAGGACCACCAGGGCCATCTCGCGGTCGTAGTCGATCTGGGTGTAGCGGGCCAGGCGGTCGGGGGGCATCCGGGTCAGGGCCTGACCGAAGCGCAGCATGATGGTGCGGGGGCTGAAGGCCTTGAACAGGTCGGCCATGGCCTGGCCGTCCTCGGGGCGGATGGGGCGCACGAAGATGGCCATGCCGGAGCGGGTCACCAGGTGGCGTTCGAACTGGGCCGGGTAGGGGCTGATCACCAGGTGCAGGGGCGAAGGCAGCGCCGCGGGCTCCACCATCACCCGGGCGTCCAGGGCCACGCAGCCCTGGTCGTGGGTCAAAAGAGGGTTGATGTCCAGCTCCACGATCTCCGGGCGGTCCACCACCAGTTGGGACAGGCGCACCAGGACCTCCTCCAGCAGGGTGAGGTCGGTGGCGGGCAGGTTGCGGTAGCCTTTCAACAGGCGGCTGACCTTGGTGCGCTCGATCATGCGCCGGGCCAGGAGGCGGTTCAGGGGCGGCAGGCCGATGGCCCGGTCGCCCATCACCTCGGCGGCCAGGCCGCCCATGCCGAAGAGGATCACCGGGCCGAAGCCGGGGTCCTTTTTGGCCCCCAGGATCAGCTCCACCCCCTGGCGGCGGACCATGGGCTGGACCGTGACGCCGCGCAGGCGGGCCTGGGGGTCGTAGCGCCGGGCGTTGGCCATGATCCGGTCGAAGGCCCGGCGCACCTGGTCCCCGTCGGCCAGGTTCAGCTCCACCCCGCCGGCGTCGGACTTGTGGGTGATGTCCGGGCTGTCCAGCTTCAGCACCACCGGAAAGCCCATCTGGGCCGCCTGGACCGCCGCCTCCTGGGCGCTGGGCGCGCGGCGGGTGGGGGTCACCGGGATGCCGTAGCTTTCCAGCAGGTTCTTGGATTCGGTCTCCGAAAGCAGGCTCCGGCCCTCGGCCAGGGCCTGGCGCACGATGGCCGCGGCCCATTCCTTGTCGAAGACCAGTTGTCGG
>JAIWNN010000081.1 GCA_020216805.1 Desulfarculus sp.
TCAGGCCCTGGGCCAGGCCCGGCGCGCGGCCGCGCCCCGGCTGGCGGCGGCGGCCGAGGCCGAGCTCCGGCAGTTGGGCCTGTCCCATTGCGCCTTCGAGACCCGCTTCGAACCCCCGGCCGGGGCCAGTCTGGAGACCCCCCAGGGCCCCCTGGGCCGCCAGGGCCTGGAGTCGGCCGAGTTTTACATCGCTCCCAACCCCGGCGAGGGGTTCCGCCGCCTGCGCTCCATCGCCAGCGGCGGGGAGCTTTCGCGCCTGCTATTGGCCCTCAAGAGCCTGGTGGCCCAGCGGGCCGGCGCGCCGACTCTGGTGTTCGACGAAGTGGACGCTGGCATCGGCGGGGCGGTGGGCGCGGCGGTGGGGCGCAAGCTGGCGGCGCTTTCGCGTGGGGCCCAGGTGCTGGTCATCACCCACCTGCCCCAGATCGCGGCCTGGGCCGACCAGCACTGGTCGGTGCGCAAGCAGGTCAGCGGCGGCCGCACCGCCACCGTGATCACCGACCTGGACCCGGCCGGCCGGGTGGAGGAGCTGACCCGGATGCTGGCCGGCCTGGAGGGCGAGGGCACCGCCCGAGAGCACGCCCGGGAGTTGATCGCCGCCGCCCAGCGTGAGAAGGCCAGGCTGTAAACGGACACGGCGGCGGCGCGCGAACCAACGGGCGACCGGATCGGGGTCGCCCGTCGGCGTTGGCGGGGAGTTGCGCCGCGCTCAGCGGGTGCGCACCACCTGGCCGGGCAGGATGGGCGGGGCCGGTGGGGCGGGGGTGTTCTTGTCCTTGGCTGGCGGGCTGATGCGCTGGGCCACCTCGGCCCAGGAGGTGCGCGCGCCCAGCTCCAGCAGCCGGATCTTGGCCACCGCCGGACCGGGCAGGCTGATCTCCTGGCCGGTGCCGGCCTTGATGCGCTCGCCCTGGGCGTAGATGACCAGGGTGGACCCGATGGGCAGGCCGGTGTCGCGGCCCACGGTGATCAGCACCTTGTCGCCCTGGACCTCCAACACCACGCCGCCCCAGGGCTGGGCGTTGATCTTGGCCTGCACCCAGGCCTGCACCTCCTTGGTCATCTCGGCCACCAGCTTGGCCAAGATCTTGGCGTTCGGGGCGGCGTTGTTCATGGTGATGGCCTCGGCCTCCACGTCGGTGATCACTTCCTGCTGGCGGAAGGTGGTCTGGGCCAGGATGGTGCTGGTGGTCATGTCCAGCAGCCGAAACTCGCCCTCCAGGGTGAGGAAGGGCGCGTTGTCGCGGAAGCCGTAGATGCCCTTCAGCTGGCGGATCACCGCCAGATCGGTGAGGTTGCCGGCCAGGACCGTGTTCAGGCCGATGCGGCGGCCGGCCTCGTAGGCCAGGTCCTCGGGGCTGCCGCCCTTCTGGGGCAGCTTTTCCATCTCCTGGTCCAGGTTGGCGAAGTCGATCAGCACCAGGCCGCCTTGTTGCTCCAGGGCCTTGGCGATGACCTGCTGCATGGCCTGGGCCTGGGGCTTGAGCGGGGCCTGGTTGGCGGAGAAGGGGGCGACCGCGACTCGCTTGCGCAGGCTGGAGTCCTGGCCTTCCCAGTATTCCGCCACCTTGGTGGTCATGCCGCAGCCACCCAGCAGTAGGGCCGCTAGGACCAGGCAGGCGATGGAGGCCAGCAGCCTGGTTTTAGGATGATGGGGCTGGATCATGGGCGGGACTCCCGTGGAGTTGGGTTGGCCGGCCGGGGGGCCTCGAAGGGGAAGTATAGCAAACCCGTGACAAAACCCAAAGCGCTGAGCTCAATAGCGTATCTCGAAGAACTTCAGTTCGGGATCGGGATCGCTCCAGCTGATCGTCACCTCGCTGACCACCGCCGCGGGCGGGCCCTGGCGGCACCAGGCGATGGCCTTTTCCACCTGGTCCCGGGGACCCTGAAAGACCGCCTCCACTCGACGCAGGGGCAGGTTGCGCACCCAACCCGCCAGGCCCAGGGCCTCGGCTTGGTCGCGGGTGTGGGCTCGGAAAAAGACCCCCTGCACCTTGCCCTTGATCAGCAGCGTGGCCTTGACCGTCTCCATCGCAGTGCTCCTCGCCATTAGAACAACGATCCTTGACCCTTGGCCGGCGGGTTGGCTTCTCGCCCCCGGACCAGGGCCAGAAAGCCGGCCAGGTCGACCATCCGCACCCCCAACTGGCGGGCCCGGTCGGCCTTGCTGCCGGGCGAATCCCCCACCACCACCAGGCCGGTCTTCTTGCTCACGCTGGAAGATGCCTTGCCCCCGGCCTGGCGCACCATCTCCTCGGCTTCGGCCCGGCTCAAGCCGGGCAGCTCGCCGGTGAAGACCACGCTGAGTCCGCTCAGGGGCCCCACCCGCTGGCGTTGTTCCTCGGGCGCGGGGGCCGGCTTCACCAGCTCGGCCAGGCGCAGGGCGACATCCCGGGTCTGGGGGCGGGCGAAAAACTGGGCGATGCTGGCCGCCACCACCGGCCCCACCCCCGGCACCCGAGACAGCTCGGCTTCACCGGCGTCCACGATGGCCTGGAACTCACCGAAATGATTGGCCAGATCCCGGGCGGTGGCCTCGCCCACGTTGGGGATGCCCAGGGCGAAGAGAAAGCGCGCCAAGGGCTTGCCCCGGGAGCTTTCCAGGTTGCGCAAGAGGTTGTCCGCCGACAACCGGCCCCAGCCCTCCAGACCCGCCATGGTTTCGCGGTGTTGGTGCAGGGCGTAGAGGCTGGGCAGGTCGGTCAGCAGGCCGGCCTGGCGCAACTGTTCGATGCGCTTCTCGCCCAGGCCCTCGATGTCCATGGCGGCGCGGCTCGCGTAGTGCTCCAGCGCGCCCATGATCTGGGCCGGACAGCCCAGGCGGTTCTGGCAGCGGTGGTAGGCCCCTTCGGCCGCCACCGGGGCGCCGCAGACCGGACAGGCGGTCGGCGGGGTCAACAGCGGTTGGCGGGGTTGACCGGCGGTCTCCACCTCGGCCACCTTGGGGATCACGTCCCCGGCCCGCTCCACCCGCACCCGGTCGCCCACCCGCACGTCCAGGCGGGCCAACTGTTCGAAATTATGGAGGGTGGCCCGGCTGACCGTGACCCCGCCCACGTCCACCGGATCCAACAGCGCCACCGGAGTCAGCTTGCCGGTGCGCCCCACCTGCACCGCGATGTCGCGCACGGTGGTGATCTTCTGGCGGGGCGGGAACTTCCAGGCCACCGCCCAGCGCGGGGTGCGCGAACGCGTCCCCATGACCTCGCGCAGGCCCAGGTCGTCCAGCTTGATCACCACCCCGTCGATCTCGAAGGGGAGCTCGTCGCGTCGGGCCAGGTAGTCGGCATGGAGTTTTTCCACGAATCCGGGGTCGGTGCCCAGGTGCAGGTGGTCGGCCCCCACCGGGAAACCCCAATGATCCAGGCGCCGCAACGCCTCGTGATCGCTGGTGAAGCCCAGCTCGATGGCGTTGACCAGCTCGAAGGGGAAGAACCTCAGAGGTCGGCCGGCGGTGACCCGGGGGTCGAGCTGGCGCAGGGAGCCGGCGGCGGCGTTGCGGGGGTTGGCGAAGGGTTCCTGCCCGGCCTCCACCAGGCTCCGGTTCAGCGCCTCGAAGCCCTGGCGGTCCATGTAGACCTCGCCCCGGACCACCACCAGGCCGTCCCCACCGTCCAGGTGGTGGGGGATGTCGGCCACGGTGCGCAGGTTGGGGGTGATGTCCTCGCCGGTCTGGCCGTCGCCCCGGGTGGAGCCCACCCGCAACAAGCCGGATTCGTAAACCAGCTCCACGCTGAGGCCGTCGATCTTGGGCTGGGCCAGCAGGACGGCCCCGGCCGCGCCGGCCTCGGCCAGGCGGCGCAGAAAATCGGTGAAGATAGCCGGGTCGGCCTTGGACTCCAGGCTGAGCATGGGCCGGTGGTGGACCACCGGCGCGAAGCTGGTCTGGGGAGGGGCGCCCACGCTCTGAGTGGGGGAGTCGGGCAGTCTGAGCTCGGGGAAGCGGCGCTCCAACTGATCCAGCTCGGCCAGCAGGCGGTCGTACTCCTCGTCGCTGATCTCGGGACGGTCCTGCTGGTAATACAAGCGGTTGTGCCGGCGGATCTCGGCCGAAAGCGCGGCGATGCGGCGGGCGGCGACTGGGCGGGTCAGCTCTTCCATGGCCTCATTACTACCCAAGCCCGGGCCGGATTACAAGGGGCCGCCCCCGGGGCTAACGCCGGGCCAGTTGGCCGGACCCGGCCGGGGCGGCCAGGGTCAGGCCCTGCACCGACCACCACCACTGGGGGTCGTCCGCGGCTAGCTCCAGTCGGAGAAAGCGTGCCTGGACTATGGGTTGGAAGCGATAGAGGCTCTGCTCCTCGGCGTAGGTCAGCAACACCTCGCCACTGAAGACCAGGGGCCCCACCAGGGCCAGCTCCGCCAGCCGCCAGGTCTGACCGTCGTCGGAGGCCAGAGCCCGCAATTGACGGGGGAAATCGTGGGGATGGTCGCGGTTGTCCAAGCTCAGCCACTCCACCGCCCGGGCCTGGCCCAGATCCAGGGTCAGCCCCACGCCGGCCCTTTGCGGCCCCTGGCTGGCCCAACGTCCACTGGCCAGACGGCCCTGAACCAGGGCGGCGGCGGCCTGGGGATCCAGCTCCGAACTCACCGCCACGGGCGCCACCGGTGGCCCCGTCTCCCGGCCCTGGAGGCGGAACAGGGTGTAACGACCCAGGTCCTGGCGCTGGTGGATCACCCCGGCCCGGGCCAACTGGCGGGCGGCCTGGTCCGCGGACCGGCGGTTGACCAGCAAGCCGTTGCCGGCCGACCAGTCCAGGAGCAGGGGGCGGTCCTCGTCGGGGTGGCGATGGCCATAGGCGGTGCGGTGTTGGTTGGCGGGCAGGGTCCATACCTGGCGGTCCAGGCGCAGGTGGAGGTGGGCCGAGGGCCAGGCGTCGGCGTAGAGCCGGCGATATCCCCCCTGGGCCACCGCCTGTTGCACCAGCTCCAGGCTCTCTTGCCAGGAAGGCAGGCCGTCATCGCCGCCGGGGCCGTAGAAGAGCGCCTGGCGCACCGACCAGTGGCGCTTGCTGTCGCCCAGGTGGGTCACCCGCAGATAGCGCAACTGCCGGGGCGGGAAATAACACTCCACCCGGGCGTAGCGGGTTTTGAGGAAAGGCCGGGGGCCGGAGACGTAGAGCGGGGCGTGGTAGCGGGGGGTCTCGCGCAGGATGGTGAAATGCCCGTCGTCCCCCGCGCCTTCCACCCGCAGCCCGGCCGGGCTCTCCCAGGGGAAGCTGGGCACCAGGGCCAGGCCGGCCACCACCTGGGTCTGGCCCAGGTCCAGCACGAAGCCGTCGCCGTGCCGGGCCGGACCCCGGGTGACGAAGCCGCTGCGCAGGTCGCCATCGCCCAGGCTGGCCCCCAAGCCATGGCCGTCCAGGGTGCGGCCGCTGAGCTGGGCCGGGGCCAGGAGGCTCTCCACGCCGTCTGGTTCCTGGAAGCCATGGAAGAGCTTGTCTCCCTGCCGTTGGAAATCCAGCCCCAGGAAGCGCAGCTTGGGCTCCAGGTCGGGGTGATAGAAGGCCGGGTTGGGGGCGGCGTCCACCCGGGCCGCGACCTGGGGGCGCTTGTCGCGCCAGAAATCCACCACCAGGGGGGCGCCCTGGGCCAGGAAGGCCAGCTCGTAGGCCCCTAGGTCGGAGTTGGGGCGGAAAAAGACCGGCCGCAGTTCGTCGGCGTAGAGGTGATCCACTCCCGCCGCCCGGGCCTGGGCCAGCATCCGGCGGTAGGCCGCCTCCTGCTGGAAGTAGAACCCGCCGTCGATCCGCAGCAGGGGAGTGCCCCAGAGGCTGCGGAAGTCGGCGTAGCCGGCGATGTTCACCGCGCCGAGCAGCAGGGCCAGGGCCGGGGCCAGGGCCGGGGCCAGGGCCGGGGTCAGGGGGGGGTGCAGGCGGGGCAGGGCCTGGCCCAACCAGGCCCAGCAGAAGGGCAGGGGCAGGTAGAGCCAGAGCAGATAACGGGGCCGGTCCTGCTCCACCTGGGAGCCGTAGTGGGTGCCCACCACCGCCGCCAGGCTCAGCACCAGGATGGCCAGGGGCAGCCAGGAGCGGCGGTCGGCCTCGCGCCAGCCCCGCCAGAACAGGCCGGCCGCGCCGGCGGACAGGCCCAGCAACAGCAGCAGGTAGATGAAAAACGCGGGGCTTGTCGCCGGGATGGCCCCCCGGTGGGAGCTCCACGCCCCCAACAGGGTCGGCAGGCCACGCCAGAAGACGGCCTTGAGGTAGCGCCAGGTGTGATCCAGGCCGTAGCTGGCGGTCTGGCCCAGCTCCGGACCCAGGCGCAACTCGCCCCCCAGGCCCAGATGGGGCCAGCCGTGGCTGGCGTTGAACCAGATCAGGGGCGCGGCTCCGATCAGGCCGCCCAGCGCCAGCCAACCCCAGCTCATGGGGCGGGTATGGCCCCGGCCGGCCCAGAGTAGATACAGCCCGCAGGGCAGGATGGCGGTGGCGCTGAGGAAGTTGGTCCAGAAGGCCAGGCCGGCCACCAGTCCCCAGAGGAAAAGCGAGCGGGAACGCCAGGTCGGGGTGTCGCCCAGGCGCAGGCTGATCCACAGCAGCCAGGCCGAGAGAAACAGTCCCAGGCCGTAGTGGGTGCGGGCCTCGCCGGCGAAGAAAAGGCTGTAGGCCGGGGGCAAGGCCAGGTAACCCAGGCCCACCAGCACCCCCCAGAAGCCGAAAAAACGCCCCAGCAGGCGATGGAGGATGATGATGGTGCCCAGGTAGAGCACCGGCGGCCAGAAGTTGATGGCCAGGGTGGTGGAGCCAAACAGGGCCAGGACCGGCATGGCCAGCACCGCGTCCAGGGTGCCCATGTAGTTGTTGCCAAAGAAGAAGACATGGAAGTCGCCTTCCAGGAAGGACTGCACCATCAGGCCCACCAGGGCGCTGTCGTAGTGCAGATCGCTGCTCAGAAAGCGCCAGGTCAGCAGCCCGGCGGCCAGGGCGTAGAGCAGCGCGAACAAGGCCCGACGCAGGGCGCGGGGGGGCTCGGGGTGGGCGGAGGGGGACGCGGGCACGGTCGGTCCTCCCCAGGACAGGCTCCAGGGATTGGAGAGGCCATGCGCGCCTATTGGGGTCGGCGCTGATTCACGGCGGTGGCGAAACTCGGGCTAATGATAACGGGTGAAGTTGCCTTTTGCAACAAATGATGGTGGCGGTCGGAGGGAGCGACCCCACACCGGGGGGTCAGGCGCGTTCTTCCAGGGCCCGGGCGGCGGCCACCAGGCCGAAGCAGCCGGAGAGCATCACGTCGCCAAAGGGCGCGGCCACCCGCCAGCCCAGGCCGTCGGCCAGGCGGCGCCGGGGTCCGGTCAGGGCCACCGGCCAGTCCTGGCCTTGGGGGGCCTCGGCCAGCCGGGCGCAGCCGTGGCCCTGGCCAGCGAAGACCTCGGCGTCGCTCAGCTCTCCCCGGATGAAGCGCCCCACCTGGCTGGCCAGGGTGGGGGTGTCCAGGCAGCCGGTGTGGTGCTCGTAGACGCCCATAACCCGATCTCCGCGCACCAGGAAGGCCACGGTGTGCATGTTGCCCACGTTGACCACGCAGACCCCCTGGCGGGCCTGCTCGGCCACCACCGGATCCTGCAGGGCTCCCCAGGCCGCGGCCGCGGCGGTGTCCATCACCAGCGCCCCCGGGGCCTGTTCCTTGATGGCGACCAATCGGGTCAGGCTGGGATCGGGCTGACTGGTGATCAGGTCGCCGAGCCGGCCTCCGGCGGCCAGAAAGCGCTCCCACATTTGGAAGCGGAACTTGCGGTTGCTGAAGCCCGGGGAGTGGCCATGGTCGCAGACCGCCAGGGCCAGGCGGGCGGGGAGGGAGACCTCGAACAGCGCGCAGGCCTGGCGCAGGGCCAACAGATCGAGATCGGTGGTGAAGACCGCCACTGCCTGGGGTGGTGGGGCTTCGACGATCTCCACCCCCTGGGCGCGCACCCGGTCCAGATCGTCGGCCAGACTGGCAGCGGCCTCGGCGGTGGCCCAGACCTTGAGCCCGGCGGCCAGATGCTGGCCCACCGCCCGGTGCATGGCCCCGCCGCCCATCAAAAAGCCGTGCAAAAAGACGTCGCGGCGGCGCTCGCGCGCGGCGCGGATGCGGGCGGCCACCACCTGGGTGGGGGATGGCATGACCATTTTTACGGCATTTTCCAGCGGTTGGCCATCCCGCCACACCAGCAGGTCCTGGGTTCCACCGCCCACGTCCAGGGCCATGAGGGAGTCTAGGCTCATGGGGGTTCTTTATACCCATCTCCGGTCGGCAAATCCACCCCCGGCCGGGGGCGGACAGCGGCGCATAGCACGCAACTATGATTTGCCGCCGGGCGCGGTGGTTTGCTATATTTTCACAAAGGGACATCGGAGGGCGCGCGGCGGGAGCCGCGGTTGACGACAGGGGGTGTGTCCCATATAATCCCCTAGTTTGCCGGCCAAGTTAGGGCCGCGCCAGTGGCGCTGATGCGGATGATCTAGCGGAACCCGTGATTCATGTTCGATAACCTCAGCGACCGCCTGGCCGACACCTTCAAACGGCTCAAGGGGCACGGCAAGCTGTCGGAGAAGAATATCTCCGACGCCCTGCGCGAGGTGCGCCTGGCCCTGTTGGAGGCCGACGTCCACTACAAGGTGGCCAAGGACTTCATCGAGCAGGTCCGAGTCCGCGCCGTGGGCCAAGAGGTGATGAAGAGCCTCACGCCGGCCCAGCAGGTGATCAAGATCGTCCACGAGGAGCTGGCCGCCCTGATGGGCGGGGCCAACCAGCCGCTGGCCTTGGGCGGGCGGCCGCCCCTGATTTACATGCTGGTGGGCCTGCAGGGCTCGGGCAAGACCACCACCAGCGCCAAGCTGGCCCTGATGCTCAAAAAACGCGGGCGGCACCCCTTCTTGGTGCCGGCCGACGTGCAGCGGCCGGCGGCGATTTTGCAGCTCAAGCGCCTGGGCGGCCAGATCCAGGTGCCGGTTTTTGACAGCGACCCGGGCATGAACCCGGTGGACATCTGCGTGCAGTCCCTGGCCGCCGCCTCCCGGGCCGGAGCCGACCTGGTCATCCTGGACACCGCCGGCCGTCTGCACGTGGACGAGGCCCTGATGGCCGAGCTGGCCACCATCCGGGAGAAGCTGCGCCCGGCCGAGGTGCTCCTGGTGGCCGACGCCATGACCGGCCAAGACGCGGTCAACGTGGCCAAGGCCTTTCACGAGCGTCTGAGCCTCAGCGGCGTGGTCCTGACCAAGGTCGAGGGCGACGCCCGGGGCGGGGCGGCCCTGTCCATCCGGGCGGTGGCCGATGTGCCCCTGAAGCTCCTGGGCGTGGGCGAGAAGCTCGACGCCCTGGAGGAGTTCCACCCCGGGCGCATGGCCGGCCGCATCCTGGGCATGGGCGACGTGATGTCCCTGGTGGAGAAGGCCGCCGCGGCCTACGACCAGGACCAGGCCCGGGAGATGGCCAAGAAGCTGGCCAAGAACGCCTTCACCCTGGAGGATTTCCGCGACCAGCTCCAGCAGCTCAAGAAAATGGGCTCCCTGGAGTCGATCCTGAGCATGTTGCCGGGCATGGGCAAGCTCAAGCAGCTCAAGAACCTTCAGCCGGACGAGGGCGAACTCAAGCGCACCGAGGCCATCATCAACAGCATGACCCCGGGCGAGCGCCGCGACAGCAACATCATCAACGCCTCGCGGCGGCGCCGCATCGCCTTGGGCAGCGGCACCAGCGTGGCCGAGGTCAACCGCCTGCTGAAGAACTTCCAGCAGGCCCGCAAGATGATGAAGACCATGACCACCCGCATGGGCGGCAAGAAAAAGGGGCTGGGGCGCATGTTGCCCATGTGAGGCTTTGACCCCGGCCTGAGACCACCTGATCACCCGAAACGAGAGAGAACCAAATGGCCGTCAAGATCAGACTGACCCGGATGGGCGCCAAGAAAAAGCCCATGTATCGCATCGTGGCCGCCGACTCCCAGGCCCCCCGCGACGGCGCCTTCCTGGAGATCCTGGGCGCCTACGACCCCCACCAGAACCCGGCCAGC
>JAIWNN010000082.1 GCA_020216805.1 Desulfarculus sp.
GTGACCGTCAAGGCCGATTCCCTGGCCAAGTGGGTGGCCAGCGGGGCCCAGCCCACCGACACCGTCTACAGCCTGCTCAAGGGCCGCGGCCTGTGGCCCCAGGGCGAGGCTCCGGCGGCGAGCTAGCCGCGGCTCGCGCTGCCGTTGGGTGGGCCGCCTGCCCGGGGCCGATCCGGACCTTGCCCGGGGCGACAGGAGGCTGGGAGCCATAAAAACCCGCCGGGTGGCGGCGGCATGGCCCATACTGGAATCCGTAACCATCGAGCCGGCATGATCTGTCCCCCAGGTCAGGCACCCGCTGGAGCAACGGTCTCACCCTCAGCTGGAGGTGGCGCGTGAAAGAGTTGATCAAGTACATCGCCCAGGCCCTGGTGGATCATCCCGAGCAGGTGGAGGTCAACGAGATCGAGGGGGAGCAGACCTCGGTGATCGAATTGAAGGTGGCCAAGGAGGACCTGGGCAAGGTGATCGGCAAGCAGGGGCGGACGGCGCGGGCCATGCGCACCATCCTGAGCGCGGCCTCCACCAAGATCCGCAAGCGGTCGGTGCTGGAGATCATCGAATAGCCATGCGCCAAGCCGACCTGATCCTGATGGGTCGGGTCTCGGGTGCGTTCGGGGTCAAGGGCGAGATCAGGGTCTTCGCCCACGGCCAGGACCCGGAGATATTCCTCCGCTCCCGGGTGATCCACCTAGGGCCCAACCCCGAGACCCTGCGCCCGTTGACGGTGGTTTCCCATCGCGAGCACGGCGGCCGGGTGCTGTTGACCACCCGCGAGGTGACCAGCCGCGAACAGGCCGCCGCCCTGGCCGGGCAGTGGGTCTACGTGCCGCGGGAGGCTCTGCCCCCCCTGGAGGAGGGCGAATATTACTGGTTCCAGCTCAAGGGAGCCCGGGTGGTGGACGCCAGGGCCGGGGAGCTGGGCCAAGTGGTGGCGGTGGGCAACCCCGGCCCCCACGACATGTTGCTAGTCCGGGCCCCGGATGGTAAAGAGGCCCTCATCCCCATGGCCGAGCCGGTGATCCTGGCCATGGACCTGGAGCGGGGCCTGATCCAGGTGGATCTGCCCGAGGGGCTGTTGGAGGCCCAGGGCTGGCCCGAGCCGGGCTTCGCGCCCCACGACGCGGCGGACCCGCAGCGGGGCGGCCGGTGATCTTCGACCTGGTCACCCTGTTTCCCGAGGTCTGCCAGGCCTATGGCCAGACCTCGATCCTGGGGCGGGCCCAACAGGCGGGGCTGATAACGGTGCGGACCACCAATCCGCGCGATTTCGCCCGCGACCGCCACCGCACCGTGGATGACATGCCCTACGGCGGCGGCGACGGCATGGTGATGCTGCCCGGCCCTCTGTGCGAGGCGGTGGAGAGCCTGGCCGACGGTCCGCCGGCGCGGGTGATCCTGCTGAGCCCCCAGGGCCGACCCTTCGACCAGGCCAAGGCCCGGGAGCTGGCCGGGTTGGAGCGGGTAATCCTGGTCTGCGGCCGCTACGAGGGCGTGGACGAGCGCTTCCGGCTGCTGATGGTCGACGAGGAGCTGAGCCTGGGCGACTTCGTCATCAGCGGCGGTGAGTTGGCCGCCCTGTGCGTGGTGGACGCGGTCAGCCGGCTGATCCCAGGGGTGCTGGGGGGGGCGGAATCGGCCGCGGCCGACAGTTTCGCCGACGGGCTCCTGGAGCACCCGCACTACACCCGGCCGGCGGTGTTCCGCGGCCTGGCGGCGCCGGAGGTGCTCCTGAGCGGCAACCACGCCGCCATCGCCCGTTGGCGGCGCAAGGAGTCCTTGCGCCGCACCCGGAGCCGGCGGCCGGAGCTCCTGGAACGGGTGGAGCTGAGCCGGGAGGATGCACGCCTGCTGGAGGAGATCCGGCGGGAAGAAGAAGCGACCAACGGCCCCGGCGGGGCCTGACGCGGATAGCTTTGGATCAGTGAACCGGTCCCGGGGAGTGACGCCGGGACCGAGGCGAGGAGAAAGTCGGATGGACGCGAAGGAGCTGATCGCGCGCGAGCAGATGAGGGTCGACATCCCCCTGTTCCGCGCCGGCGACACGGTGAAGGTGCACGTGCGGATCAAGGAGGGCGAGAAGGAGCGCATCCAGGTCTTCGAGGGCGTGGTCCTGCGCCGTCGGGGAGATGGCATG
Organism: Desulfarculus sp.; assembly: GCA_020216805.1. Taxonomy (GTDB): domain Bacteria; phylum Desulfobacterota; class Desulfarculia; order Desulfarculales; family Desulfarculaceae; genus JACRDC01. The sequence continues at coordinate 2,138 of JAIWNN010000082.1, forward strand.
GGCGCCTCCTTCACCGTGCGCAAGGTCTCCAACGGCGTGGGCGTGGAGCGCATCTTCCCCCTGCACTCCCCGATCATCGACCAGGTGGAGCTGGTGACCGAGGGCCGGGTGCGCCAGGGGCGCATCTACTACCTGCGCAAGCTGCGCGGCAAGGCCGCCCGTATCAAGGAGCGGCGGCGGGTCTAGGGCCCATGGCCCCCGCCGGACGCCGGCCCGACGACGCCCTGGAGCGCGACCTGCGCGCGGAGGGCTTCCTGTGGCCGGCGGGCGTGGACGAGGTGGGGCGCGGACCCCTGGCCGGGCCGGTGGTGGCGGCGGCGGTGATCCTGCCGCCGGACTGGCCGGACCCGGGCCTGGCCGACTCCAAGCGTCTCTCCCCGGCCCGCCGGAGGGAGCTGGCCCCGGTCATCGTCCAGGCGGCGGTGACTTGGGCGGTGGCCTGGGCCGAGGCCGAGGAGGTGGATGGCCTGAACATCCACCACGCCAGCCTCCTGGCCATGCGTCGGGCGGTGGAGGCCCTGAGCCCCGCCGCCGATTATCTATTGGTGGACGGCCGTTTCGTCCTGGACCTGCCCGTGTCCCAGCGCGCCCTGGTCAAGGGCGACGTCACCTGCCGCAGCGTGGCCGCGGCCAGCATCCTGGCCAAGGTCCACCGCGATCGGTTGATGGAGCGCTGGGACCGGGAGTGGCCGGTCTATGGCTTCGCGGACCACAAGGGCTACCCCACCGCCCGCCACCAGCGGGCGCTGAAGGCCCACGGGCCCTGCCCCCTGCACCGGCGCTCCTACGCCCCGGTGGCGCAGTTGGAGCTGGGTCTTGGCTAGGGCCGGCGCGGTCCGGCGCGGACGCCAGGCCGAGGATTTGGCCCGCCAGGCCATGATCGGGGCGGGCTTTCAGGTGGTGGGGCGCAACCTGCGCCTGGGCGGCGGCGAGCTGGACTTGGTGGCCTGGGAGGGGCCGACCTTGGTCTTCGTGGAGGTCAAGGGCCGGGGAGCCGGGGCGGCGACGGGGCCGGAGGAGGCCGTGGACCGGCGCAAGCGTCAGCGCCTGGTGGCCGCGGCCCGGGCCTATCTGGCCCGTCTGGAGGGCCCGCCACCGCCCTGCCGGTTCGACGTGGTGGCGGTGGATCTCGATCCCGCGCCGGCGCGGGTGCGCCATCTGCGGGACGCGTTTCGGGTGGGGGAATAGCGGATGGCCCGGCTTTGGGTGGTGGCCACGCCGATCGGCAACCTGGAGGACCTGACCCCCCGGGCGGCCCGGGTCCTGGCCGAAGTCCCGGTGATCGCGGCCGAGAGCCTGGAGCGGGCCAAGAAGCTCTTGAGCCACCTGGGCCTGCGGGGCAAGCGCCTGATCTCCTGTCGCGAGGCCAACCGCCGCCAGGCGGCCAACGCGGTGCTGGAGGCCCTGGAGTCCGGGCTGGACGTGGCGCTGATCAGCGACGCCGGCACCCCCGGAGTCAGCGATCCCGGCGCGGCGGTGGTCAAGGCGGTGGCCCAGGCCGGCCATGCCGTCACCCCGGTGCCGGGGCCCAGCGCTCTGGCCGCGGCCCTGTCGGTGGCCGGAGTGGAGGCGGCCCCGGTGGTGTTTTTGGGCTTCGCCCCGGCCAAGCCCGGCCCCCGGCGGCGGCTGCTGGAGACCGCCGCCGCCACCGGTTGGCCCCTGGCGCTCTTCGAGGCCCCCCATCGCCTGGCCGAGACCGCCGCCGACCTGGCCGAGGTGGTGGGGCCGGACCGGCCGGTGGTCCTGGCCCGGGAGCTGACCAAGGTGCACGAGGAGATCGCCCATGCCACGACGGGCGAACTGGCCCGCTTGGCGGCCCAAACCCAGGCCCGGGGCGAGATCGCCCTGGTGGTGGCCGGGGGGCCGCCTCCCGGCACCCAAGATCAGGCCGAGCGCCTGGTGGACGCGATGTTGAGCCAGGGTCTGGAGCAGGGCGAGGAGGGCCCCAGCGCCTTGGCCCGCCGAGTGGCCCAGGCCACCGGCCAGCCTCGGGAGGCGGTCTATCGCCGCTTGCTGGAGCTGCGCCAGGAAGAGCTGGATTTCGAGAGCACAGCGAGGATCGAGGAAGTGGAACCACCAGAAGCCAGCGTCATCCAGGAAGCCATCTTGCGCCGCGACCTGATGGTCAACAACAGCCTGGGCCTGCACGCCCGGGTGGCGGCGCGCATAGCGGAGACGGTGCAGCATTTCGACTGCCAAGTAATCCTGACCAAGGACGGCCTAGAGGCCGACGGTGGCAGCGTGCTATCCATCCTGGCCTTGGACGCCCCCCAGGGCAGCCAGTTGACGGCCTTGGCCCGGGGCGCCCAGGCCCAGGACGCCCTCCAGGCCCTGGAGAAACTCTTCGCCAGCGACTTCGGGGAGGCTTAGTGAGCGCGAGGGGGGAAAAGACCTTCAAGGGAGTCGGGGCCTCGCCGGGCATCGCCATCGGTCGGGCGCTGTTGGTGCCCCGCCACCCGGTGCAGGTCAATTATCGCCCCCTGGCCGACACCACCGAGGCCGAGGCCGAGGTGGCCCGGCTCAAGGCCGCCCTGGAGGCCACCGGCAAGGATCTCATCGCGGCCCGGCAGGGCCTGGCCGAAGGCTTTGGTGACTACGCCTACATCATCGACGCCCACCTGTTGATCCTCAAGGACCGCCTGATCAGCCAGCGCACCGAGGACTTGATTCGCGCCAAGCTGATCAACGCCGAGTGGGCGCTGTCCGATGCGGTGGACGAGGCCAAGGCCTTGTTCAAGAAGATCAAGGACGAGTACATCCGCTCGCGCATCGCCGACGTGGAGTACGTCACCCAGCAGGTGCTACGCCACCTTTCCGGCCAGGAACAATCGGCCATCGCCCAGATCCGGGAGAAAGCCATCGTGGTGGCCCACGACCTCTCCCCGGCCGACACCACCCAGATGGATCTGGATTGGGTGATGGGATTTGTCACCGACATGGGCGGCCCCACCAGTCACACCGCCATCATGGCCCAGGCCAAAACCATCCCGGCGGTGGTGGGGTTGGAGCGGATCAGCGCCGAGGTGGTCAGCGGTGACTTCCTGGTGGTGGACGGCTCGGCCGGCCTGGTGATCGTCAACCCCGACGAGGAGACCCTGCACGCCTACCGCGACAAGCAGGAGGCCTACGAGCTCTACGCCCAGGAGATCCTGGCCCAGGCCCACCTGCCGGCCAGCACCAGCGACGGGGTGACGGTGCGGGTGGAGGCCAACATCGAGCTGGCCGAGGAGGTCGGCTCGGCGCTTTCCTACGGGGCCGAGGGCATCGGTCTGTACCGCACCGAGTTCTTCTACCTGAGCCAGAAAACCCTGCCCAGCCAGGAGGAGCTGTTCGAGAACTTCCGGACCGTGGCCCAGCGGTTGGACGGCGGGTCGGTGAACATCCGCACCCTGGACATCGGTGGCGACAAGTTCGCCAGCTCGGTGAAGCTGGACTCGGAGAACAACCCGGCCCTGGGGCTGCGCGCCATCCGCTTCTGCCTCAAGGAGCAGGACCTGTTCAAGGACCAGTTGCGGGCCATTCTGCGGGCCAGCGCCTTTGGTCGGGTGCGGGTGATCTTCCCGCTCATCTCCGGGGTGGACGAGCTGTTGCAGGCCAAGGAAATCTTGGCCCAATGCCGGGCCGAACTCCAGGCGCGGGGCGTGGCCATGGCCAACCGCCTGCCGGTGGGCATCATGATCGAGGTGCCCTCGGCGGTGGCGGTGGCCGATCTTTTGGCCCGGCACTGCGACTTCTTCTCCATCGGCACCAACGATCTGATCCAGTACTCCCTGGCCATCGACCGGGTTAACGAGCAGGTGGCCCATCTCTACCAGCCCTTGCACCCGGCGGTGTTGCGCATGGTGCACAGCGTGGTCCAGGCCGGGCATGCGGCCGCCATCCCGGTGGCCATGTGCGGGGAGATGGCCGGCGACCCCGGCGCGGTGCCGCTGTTGTTGGGGCTGGGTCTGGACCAGCTTTCCATGACCGCCCTGGCCATTCCCAGGGTCAAGCAGATCGTGCGCCAGACCGACACCCAACTCTGGCGGCGGCTGGCGGTGGAGGCCCTGACCTTTTCCACTGCGGCCGAGGTCAAGGCCTTCATGGCCCGCGAGCTGGCCCGCCACTATCCCCGCATTTTCGGCAGCCAGGCCGCGGCCTAGCCCGCCAGCTCCGAGAGAGAAGAGCCCCATGCCCCAGGACGGCGTCAAGCTGGTCGCCAAGAACAAGAAGGCGCGGTTCAACTACGAGCTGGGCGACCGTTTCGAGGCCGGGCTGGTGCTCAAGGGCAGCGAGGTCAAGTCGCTGCGCATGGGCAAGGCCAACTTGAGCGACAGCTACGCCAAGATCAAGGACGGCGAGGGCTGGTTGATCAGTTGCCACATCAGCCAATACCCCTTCACCCACTACGACAACCACGACCCGGAGCGGCCGCGCAAGCTGCTCTTGCACAAGCGCGAGCTGCGCAAGCTGACCGGCAAGCTGACCGAGCAGGGCTACAGCCTGATCCCAACGGCCCTGTATTTCAAGAACGGGCGGGCCAAGGTGGAATTGGCCCTGGCCAAGGGCAAGAAGCTTTTCGACAAGCGCCAGGATCTAAAGAAACGCGACCAGCAGCGCGAGATGGAGCGCGGCTTCCGGCGCGACGACTAGCGGCTTTTTAGGAAGGGGTCTGGGGAAACCCTTTGGGCCCCCAAAAGGGTTTCCCCAGATTCCCTCCCTTCTTCTCCCCCCTCTCCCGACGAGGCGAGCCATGCGCGTGGGCATCATGTTGCGGCACATCGGCGAGAAGGGCGGCATCGTCACCTACAGCCGCAATATCGTCAAAAGCTTCATTCGCCTGGCCCCCCAACATCACTTCGCGCTGTTCTACGCCCAGGCCCAGGACCTGGGCTCCTTCGCCGGGCCCGCGAACGTCAGCGAGCACCTGCTGCCCAGCGCGGGCAAGCTGGCCTGGGACCAGGTGGCCACTCCGCGCCTGGCCAGGGCCCTGGACCTGGACCTGATCTTCAACCCCAAGCTCAGCGTGCCCCTGGTGGCTCATTGTCCGCGCATACTGGTGTTGCGGCCGGAGCAGTTCGTGCACCCGGAGCTGTTCAAGCCCCTGGACCGGGTCTATTTCAAGACCCTGATGCCGTTGTACTGCCGGGCCGCGGCCCGGGTGCTGGCCCCCACCGCCCTGGCGGCCCGGGACATTGTGCGCCACGTGGGGGCCGATCCGGCCAAGACGGTCTGGGTGCACGAGGGCTGCGGCGACCATTTCTTCGCCCCGGCCCCGCCAGTGGCGGAGTTGGAGGCGGTGCGCCGGCGCTATGGCCTGCCAGAGGAATACGTGCTCTTCGTGGGCGGCATCACCCCGCTGAAAAACTTCGAGCGCCTGGTGCAGGCCTGGGCCCGGGTGCGGGAGCGGCGCCCGATACCCCTGGTGGTGGTGGGCTTCAACCGCTGGCGCTTCGAGCAGGACGTGGCCTTCGCCCGCTCCCACCCGGCGGCGGGGGACATCGTCTTTCCCGGCTTCGTGAGCGACGAGGACATGCCCCAGGTTTACCGCCTGGCCACGGCGCTGTTTTTCCCCAGCATCTACGAGGGGTTCGGCATCCCCATCCCCGAGGCCTTCGCCACCGGCTGCCCGGTGGTGACCACCAACCGGGGTTGCAGCCCGGAGGTGGCCGGGGGCGGGGCCCATCTGGTGGACCCCTTTGATGTCGAGGACATGGCCCGGGGCCTGCTGCGGGTGGTGAGCGAGCCGGATTATCGCCAGGAGCTGATCGCCCGTGGCTTGGAGCGGGCCCCGCACTTCCGTTTCGATCGCTGCGGTCGCCAGACCCTGCAGGTGCTGGAAGACGCCCTGGACTGAGCCGAGCCAACCTCCCTGCAATTTGACAATGAATCCCGCGGGGGATATATTTTATTCTCCTTAATCACCACGGGTCATATATGAATTCGTGGCGGAAAGGATGCGGCGGTGGCCCGGTTGGCAGTGGCCCTGAGCGGGGGCGTGGATTCCACAGTGGCCGCGCTCCTGCTCCGACGAGAGGGTCACCAAGTTCTGGGCTACAGCCTGCGCCTGGGCCAGGGGCCGGACGAGGCCTGGCGGGCCGGGGCGGCGGCGGCGGCCCAACTGGGCCTGCCCCATCGGGTGGTGGAGGCGGCGAGAGAGTTCGAGGAGCGGGTGGTGGCTCCCAGCGTGGCGGCCTACGCCAGTGGGCGCACCCCCAACCCCTGCGCCTGGTGCAACGCCCGGGTCAAGCTGCCCCTGCTCTGGGCGGCGGCGGCGGCCGACGGTTGCCAGGCCCTGGCCACCGGACACTACGCCCGGCTGGAGGCGGCTCCGGACGGGGTGCGCCTGGCCGAGGGGGTGGACCCGCTCAAGAGCCAGGCCTATTTCCTGGCCCGGGTGGAGCCCGCGCTTTTGGAGCGCTTGCGCTTCCCCCTGGGCGGTCTGACCAAAGCCCAGGTGCGGGAGTTGGCCCGGGCCGAAGGCCTGCTGGCCGCTCAGCGGGTGGAAAGCCAGGACGGCTGCTTCCTGCCCCCTGGAGGATGGGGCCAGTTGATGGCCAGCCATGGCGCCCTGCGTCCCGGACCGATCGAGGACGAGCGCGGCCGGCCGCTGGGCCGGCACCGGGGGCTGCATGGATTTACCATTGGCCAACGCCGCGGCCTTGGGGTAGCTTTAGGATACCCCGCCTATGTGCTGGCCTTGGACGGAGCGCGGGCCGCGGTCAGGGTGGGGCGGCCGGAGGGGCTGATCTCCTCTGGTCTGGTGGGCGGCCGGTGGCTTTGGCGCCAATCGCCTGAACAATGCCCGGAGTTGACGGTCCGGGTCAGATACGCCCACCGGGGAGTGGGCTGCCGGGTGGTTCGCACCCGAGACACTTACGAAGTGCACTTCAACGCGCCGCAGCGCGCGGTGGCCCCAGGCCAGTTGGCGGTCCTGTTCAGTCGGGGCGTGGTGGTGGGGTCGGCTTGGATTGAGCGTGCCTTGGAAAGGATCGACGGTAGAGCATCATGAAACTATCAACCAGAGGACGATACGGCGTGCGGGCCATGCTGGAGTTGGCCATGAACTCGGGCAAGGGGCCGGTGCCCCTGCGTGACCTGGCCAGCCGGCAGGAGATTTCGGCCAAGTATCTGGAGCAGTTGCTGATCCCTCTGAAGGGCGCCGGTCTGGTCAAGAGCGTGCGGGGGGCCCGGGGCGGCTACATGCTTTCGGTGGACGCCGGGCGAATCAGCCTGTATGACATCGTGCGCAGCCTGGAGGGGCCGCTGGCCCCGGTGGAGTGCGTGCAGGATGCCACCTTCTGCGACCGGATGGGCGGTTGCACCGTGCACCTGGTCTGGGGCGAGATGGGCAAGCTCCTGGTCGACTACTTGGACGGCCTGACCCTGGCCGACCTGGTGGCGCGCCAAGAGGAGAAGGACCGCCTTTGCCCCAGCGCGGCCACGGCCAGCGCCATCGCCGTCTAACCGCGAGATCGTGTCCAGGGGCCCTGGCCCGCGTCCAGGGTGGTCGCGGGCGAATGCATCGTCATCATCGATCGTCGATAGCGAGCTTGGCCTATTGAACAGCCGGGCGACGGGAAGGCGCACATGACCCGGACCATCGAGGAGATCAACGCCAAGATCAAGGCCGGCAAGGTGGTGGTGGCCACCGCCGAAGAGGTCGTCGGCCTGGTGAAGGAAAAAGGCGTCAAGGCCGCCGCCGCGGCGGTGGACGTGGTCACCACCGGCACCTTCGGGCCGATGTGCTCCTCGGGGGTGTACTTCAACATTCGCCAGTCCACGCCAAAAATCAAATGCGGCGGCGGCAAGGTGACAATCAACGGCGTGCCGGCCTACGCCGGCTGGGCCGCGGCCGACATCCTGTTGGGCTGCACCGCGATC
>JAIWNN010000083.1 GCA_020216805.1 Desulfarculus sp.
AGCGAGGAAGACCCGCGCAATGCGGTCTATCCCGGGTTGTTCAGCTATGGCGGGGCCCACGTGATCCAAGACCTGGTCCGGGGCAAGGTGGTCAAGCTGTCGGCCATCACCTATGGCACCGACTGCTATCCCCGCAAGGAATACGCCGTCGAGCTGGGGCTAAAGGACTTCAACAGCGCGGTGATGTTCAACCCTCGCAACTGCTACCAGCTCTACAACGTGGCCGTTAACCTGGGCAAGCGCACCATCTACACCTACATGGGGGTGCTCAAGCCGGGGCTGGGCAACGCCAATTTCTCCACCGCCGGGGCCTTGAGCCCCTTGCTCAAGGACCCCACCCTGCGCACGATCGGCATCGGCACCCGCATCTTCATCGGCGGAACCGAGGGCTATGTGATCTGGCCCGGCACCCAGCACGTGGCCGATCCCCAGCGCTTCGCCAACGGCCTGCCCCAGAGCCCCTCGGCCACCCTGGCGGTGATCGGCGACCTGAAGCAGATGAGCCCGCAATACCTGCGCGCCGCCTCCATCGTGGGCTACGGGGCCTCCCTGTCCATCGGCATCGGCATCCCGATTCCGGTGTTGGATGAGCAGGTCATGGCCCAGGCCGCCATCGGCGACGATGAGATCACCTTCCCCATCGTGGACTACGCCGAGGCCTATCCCCTGGGGCGGCCCGGCGGACTGGGGCGGGTCTCCATGGCCGAGCTGATGAGCGGGCACATCGAGGTGGACGGCAAGAAGGTGCCCACCGGCTGCCTGGCCAGCCGGGCCAAGGCCCGCGAGGTGGCCGCCGAGCTCAAGAGTCGCATCCAAGCCGGCGCCTTCACGCTTTCCCGGCCGGTGGCCCCTCTGCCCGGCGCGGAGCTGGCCCAGGGTTGCTGAAGCCACCGGCCGGCTCCGGCCGGCCTCAGAAGATACAGCGAGGTGTCGCCATGGCCATCAAAAAGGTCGTGCTCAACTTCCCCCCCCGGCTGATCCAGGAGCCGGTGACTTATCATCTGGTGCGCGATTACAACCTCCAGGTCAACATCATGCGCGCCCTGGTGCGTCCCCGCGAAAAGGGACGCATGGTGCTGGAACTGACCGGGGCCAAGACCGACCTGGACCGGGCCTTTGAATATCTGGACCAGGTCGGCGTGCAGGTGGACGCCCTGGTGCAGGAGCTGCGCTACAACCCGGAGTCGTGCGTGCACTGCACCGCCTGCACCGCGTTCTGCCCCACCGGCGCGTTGAGCGTGGACCCGGATACGCGCAAGATCGTCTTCGACGCCAGCCAGTGCATCCTGTGCGAGTCCTGCATTCCGGCCTGTTCCTATCAGGCCATCGAGTGTCAGTTCTGAACCAGGGCTGGTCTGGGACGCCCACCGACCCAGCCTCCCGCCGACGACGCCCCGCCAAGGGACGGTCCCGGCCCGCGACCCCGCCCCTTCCGCCGCTCCGGCCTTGACAGGACGGCGGCCCGGCCCTTAGCCTTGGCCAGACCGCGAGCCCGAACCGGATGGCGACGTGAAGATATCGGCCCATATCCTGCCTCGGCGCGTGATCCTGGCCCTGCTGCTGGGCCTGGGCTGGGCCCTGCGTTTCTGGGGCCTCTCCTGGGGGCCGGATCCGACCCACTCCGGCCACCCCGAGGAGTGGACGTGGCAGATCATCGACTCCCTGTCCTTCACCTCCCCCACCTATCCCGGCATCTGGACCCAGGCCTTTTATAGCCTGGCCGCCCTGGCTCGGGGGGCCATCTCCACCTGCGCCGGCTGGCTGGGGGTCTGGCTGGGGGAGGTGCGCACCAGCACCGAGCTGGTCCTGCCGGCCCAGCTGGCCGGCCGGGCCACGGCGGCCTTCCTGGGCGGAGCCCAGGTCTGGGCGGCCTACATGGTGGCCCGGCGCTATTTCGACAGCGTGGCCACCGGGTTGCTGGCGGCGGCGGTGCTGGCGGTTCACCCGGTGCTGGTGACCCAGAGCCACTATTTGGCTCTGGACACCCCGCTGGCCTTGGCGGTGATGTTCTGCCTGTGGGCGGCCTGGCGGGTGCTGCAGCGGCCGGGGCCCGGCTCCCTGGCCCTGGCCGGTCTGGCCCTGGGTCTGACGCTGACCACCAAGGCCAGCGGGGTCCTGGCCGCCCCGGCCCTGGCCGCGGCGGCGGTGCTGGCCTGGCGAGGGGAACGGCCCGAGGTCTGGCCGGCGGCGGCCTCCTGGCCATTGGGCTTCCTGGCCGGTCTGTTAGGCGGTCTGTTGCTGGGCTATCCCGGCTTCCTGGTGCGCCTGCCGGAGGTGGGGGACGTGATCCAGGCCTCTTTCAGCCTCTCCGGCCAGACCCCCTCCGACTGGGCGCGAACGCTGGCCGAGCGTCTGGTCCAGGCCGGACGGATGCTGGGGGCGGGGCCCGGTCTGGTCTTGGCGGGGTTGTGGCTGGTGGCCGGCGTCCTGATCCTCTGGCGGCGACACTGGTCGCGTCTGGTGCTGATGATCTTCCCGCCCCTCTACCTGCTTTCGAGCTTGCTGCTGTTGCGGGGTGCGGTGGAGGGCCAACTGGCGGTCTGGCTGCCGGTGGCGATCATGCCCGCCTGCTGGCCGGTGGTGGTGGTCTGTCGGCGGCTGCCGGGCGGTTGGCTGCCGGTGAGCGGGGCGCTTCTGGCCGGGACCCTGCTCTGTCTGCCGTTGCTTTGGCGTTCGTTGGCGGTGGGATATCTATTCTGGCAGCAGGACACCTTCAGCATCGCCAGCTTCTGGCTGCGGGCCAATCTGCCCCCCGGGGCCGAGGTCTTGGCCACCGGCCAGACCCCACCTGGGTTGACCCCTGGCCAGCGCCGCCTGGGGGCCGCTGGCGACGGTCGGGATTGGCCCCGGGATAACGCCTACCTCTTGACCACGGCCATGGGTCCGGACGGCGAACCCTGCGCCGGAGTCAGTGATCGCCAACTGCGGGGCTGGCAACCGCTCCAGGTTTTCGACCTGCGTTCCGGCCTGGACGGAGGAGCCCAGGCTCCACCCTGCCTGCCGCGCTGGGTCAGCCCTCGGGTGGAGGTGCGCGCGCCTTTCCCGACCAGGGAGGTGACCCAACCTCTGGCCTTGTGGCGGCCGGGGGTGGGTTCGGCCCGGGGCTACGCCCTGATTTCCGGCCAGCACAACGACTATAGCCACTCCGAGAACTGCATGTGGCTGGCCGGACCAGGGCTGGCCCAGCGCACCCTGCGCCTGGACCGCCCCCCCTTGCGCCTGGGTCTGGACCTGCACAACGCCGGCGAGGACCTGGCCTTGGTGCGGGTAAGTCAGGGCCCCGGCCTGGGTCGGCCGCTGACCATCTATCCGGGCCAAAGCCTGCATCTGCCGCTGACGCCCCAGTCCTGGCCACCGATGGCCCCGGGGTTCTTCCCGGTGCGAGTGGTGGCCAGCCGGGGAGGAGCGATCATGGCCCGCCTGGAATGGGATCCCCTGCTGCTGGGTCGCCAGGCCCTGGAGGAGGGGGCCTTCGCCCAGGCCGAAGAACTCCTGGCCCAGGCCGAGCGTGAGCATCCGCGCTCCTTCGAGGCCCGGGCCTTGCGGGCCGGGGCCCTGGCCCACCTGGGACGCTACCAGGAGGCAGAGGAGGTCTTGTCCAGCCTGGCCGACGCCAACGGCGAACCGGCTCGGACTTATCAACTGCTGGCCCAGAGCGGAGCGGGCGGCAACGATCCGGGTTGGCGCAAGAGCTTCGAGGAGTTCAGCGGCTACCATTACCATCTGTTGCGCCAGGCGCTGGGGCTGGAATACACGGTGCGGGGGGCCTTGTGGTTGGCCGAGGAGCCGGAGGTCCCGATCCGGGGCGAGGGCTTCCACGGCAGTCTGACCCGGCCGGTGGGCAAGACCGGGGGCAGTCTGCGCCTGTGGTTGGATGAGCCTTTCCCGGCCGGGCGCTTCCTGGCCGAACTGCGTCTGACCAGCCGTAATCCGGGCGGCTTCGGAGAGCCGGCCGTAGTGGAAGCATGGGTTCGCGACGCCCAGGGAGGACGGCGCCTGGCGACCCGCCCCCTGCGGGCGGCTGATCTCGGCGGCGGGTCGGGATGGGTGGCGCTGCCCTTGGAACTGACTCAGCCCGTCAACCGGCTGGAGGTGCGCCTGAACTTCCAAGGCCCGGCCGAGCTGCGATTGGACAGTCTGCGCCTGGGAGTGGATCTGCCGGCCCACCTGCGCCAGGTGCTGCGTTGGTACTATGACGCCGGGGGGCGGGTGGCGCTCCAGGCCGGGCGGCACGCGGCGGCGGTGGCGTCCTTCGAGGCGCTGATGGCCCTGGACCCGGATTTCGGCCAGGTCCATCTGCTGCTGGCCCAGGCCCTGATCGACGCCGGACGCCTGGAGCCGGCCTACCGTCAGGTGCGCCAGGCCGAGGAGATTCACCGGGACCAGCCGGCGCGTCTGGTCCAGGTGCGCGATCTCTACGCGATGCTGTTGCGGGAGGAGGACGTGGCCCGGGTGGAGCGGCGGCTGGCCGATCTGAGGCCCTCGCTGCGGCGCGAGGCGCGGTTCGCCTCGGGCCTGACCCTGTTGGGCTACGACCTGAGCAGCACCGAGGGACGGGCCGGAGGCAGCCTGGACCTGGGCTATTACTGGCGGGTCTGGGCCAAGCCGCCCTTGAACTACTACATCTTCGTCCATCTCAAGGGGCCGGACGAGATCCTGACCTATGACCACTTGCTGGACCATGGCCGGAGAGACATGACCGGGTTGCAGGCAGGCGAGGTGGTGCGGGAAAACTACCGCATCACCATTCCCCAGCGGGCGCGGCCGGGCAAGTATCGTCTCTTGGTGGGCATGTGGGACCCGCGCTTCACCGGACGGCGGGTGCCGGTGGTGGAGGGCGAGGGCGCGGGCGGGGACGAGGTGCTTCTGACGACCCTGGAGATTCGCTAGACTTCCAGCTCACCCCATCCATGCCTGGGGGCTGAACCCCGCTGTGGGGTGGGCTCCCCCCCACGGCTTCTCGTCATTGTTCCCCCTACTCCACGCGGCGCACGCTGACCCCGGCCAGGCGGAAGGAGCCGCGGCCGGTGTTGCGCACGCGGTAGTCGGTCTCCAAGCGGCGGGCGAGGGTGAAGTCCACGGCGATGTCCTGGTAGTCGGGGCCGAGGTCGGCGGCGGTGAGCACGCGGTGGCCCAGAGGTATTCTGCCCAGATCGGTGGCCACCACCAGGTCGGCCAGGACCGCGCCGGGTGGGTTGGAGCCGTCGGCGGCCAGGCGGAAAGAGGCCCGGTAGCGGCCGGGCTCCAAGGTTTGTTGGGGGCCGTGCATCAGATAGAGGGGAGGGTGGTGGCCAGCCCGGGCCAGGACCGCCAGGCCGCCGGGAACCCGGGGATCGGCCGCCAGGTCGCCGGTCTGGCGGCGCAGGTCCTGGGCGCGGAAGAAGCCGTCGGCCGGCAGGGCGTCGGCGAAGCGGACCAGGATCAGGTCCAGGTCCAGGTCGCTGACCCCGGCGAAGGCGGTGCGCAGCTCGATGACCGTGATGTCGGCCAGGCTGAAGGGTAGGACCAAGTCGTGCCAGAGACCGTCGGCGGGCAGGCGGTCGGGGTCGAGTTCCTGGCGGGCCAGAACCCGCCGGCCCTGGTCGCAGACGACCTCGACATGGCCGGGGATGGGGCCGGCTCCCCGGCGCAGACGGAAGACGGCTTGATATTCGCCGGGAGGGAAGGCCTTGTAGGGCCCGAAGGAGAGGAAGCCAGGGCGATCCAGGCCGGCCCGGGCGCTGACCAGGTTGCCAGCGGCGCGGGGATGGCGCGGCCCCAGGGGACCGCCGACCGTGGCGGCCTCGGTGAACATCAGGCCCCAGCCCGAGGCGGCGCGGTCCTCCACCAACTGGCCGGTGTCGCGCCGGAGCGACTCGGCCTCCCACAGGCTGGTCACTGGCGAGGTGATGGCGGCCGGGGCGGGGTCGGGCCTGGCCTCGGGCCTGAGCCGCAGGAGGAAGACGTTGCCGTCATGGACCGCCAGCTCCAGCGCGCCCGAGGCCAGCAGGCGTTGACGGGCCAGGGCGGGCGGAAATGGGCTGACCTTGGCCGGATAGACCATTTCGTCGTCATGGAAGGTGATCAGGGGTACGTTGAGCCGGCGCAGCATGGCCAGGGCCGGGGCGTCCACCAGTCCCAGGTCCAGGGGATAGAGGGGCTGGTAGACCTGCTCCAGATAGGCTCGGGGTACCACCGGCGAATAACCATTGACCATGGTGGCCCCGGTGCGGGCGATGGTCAGTTCGTAGATGCTGGATTGGTGGGAGTCGCCGGGCCAGATGGGCAGGCCCAACAGACGTTGGGCGGATGGCGCGCCGGGGGGGAGCTCCTGGCGGATGGCGGTCTCCACTGGGCCGGACGGGGGTAGAAGGCAGATCCCTACCGGGGTGGGCGGCCAGAGGTCGACGGCCAGGAGCGCGGCCAGGCCCAGGGCGGCCAGGGTGGGCCAACGCCGGCCGGGCAGCCGGGCCAGCATGGCGCGCCAAACCCAGCCGGCCAGCAGGGCCAGCATCAGGACGGCCATCAGGATCATGCGGCCGGGCACCCGGGGGAAGTTGAAGTAGGGCAGCCAGCGGTATAGGGACTGATAGAGGGGCAGGGCCGGCAGGCTGGGACCCAGGGCCAGGAGAACGAAAAGCAGGCCCAGGCCGGCCCAGAGGCTGGCCAGGGCCGCCCCGGGACGGGGGCGGGCCGGAAGCAAGCGCGCCAGACCGGCCAGGGCCAGGATCATTAGGCCCCAGCCGGAGAAGATCAGACGCTCCATGTGGACGTTGGCCGGATCGAACAGATCGGCCAGATGGGGTGAGAACAGGCGCACCTCGTCCAGACCCCGCCCCTGGTGGGCGATGCTGGCCGCGAAGATGCTGCGTTTGACGTGGATCATGAAGATCGCGCCGCCGGCCAGGCCCAGGGCCAGGGGCGGCACCGGCCGCCACCAACCGGCCGGGAGCGCGGGTCGTCGTCGGGCGCGCCAGAGGCGGGGCAGGATCGGCAGCAGGCCCGCCAGGGCCAGGACCAAAAGCAAGCCCGCGCCCAGGTGGGGCCAGTCCAGCACGAACTGGACGGCGTAGATGGGGGCCAGGGCCAGCGGGGCCAGGGCCCGGCCCAGCAAGGCGCGGCAGGCGGTCAGGTCCAGGCTGGTGAGCGCGGCGGCCAGCCAGGACAAGAGCAGCCAGGCGACCAGGGCCAGCAGCAGGTAGAGGGCCAGGGTTTCCACCAAGCCAGGGGACCAGAAGGCCGCGCCGCCTGTGCGGATCATCATCAGGTGGCCGGTCGCGCCCAGGCCCAGGCCGGCCAGGGCGGGCCAGAGGGCCTGGATCAGGCCGCCGCCAAGGCTGGTGGGCTCGGCCGGCGGGGTGGCTTCGGCCCCGGCCAGGAGCAGGCGCAGGGGCAGGTACAGGCCCAGGAGTAGGGCGGTGTAATAGATCAGGTGGCCCTCCATGCGGGCCATGGCCAACAGGCAGAGCCCGGCTCCCAGGCCCCAGGCCAGGGAGCGGCGCTTGAGTCCGCGCTCCAGGCACCACAGGGTTAGGGGCAGCAGGAAGGCCACGAAGCCGTAGAGGTGGCCGGACAGGGCCTGGGAGGCGCGGAAGGGCAGCAGGGCGAAGACGACGGCCGCTGGCCACGCGGCGCGGGGGTCATCCAGGACCTCCCGGGCCAAGGCGAAGGCGGCCAGGCCGGCCAAGAGGTAGGACCCGATCACCAGGGCGTTGTAAGCCGACGTCTGACCGAGAGGATGCAGGGCCACGTACAACAGCGAGAAAGGGAAGTTGGCGAAGCCGGGCATGCCCTGGGGGGTCAGGAAGGTGTTGAACTCGTAGGGATTGGTGAACAAGGCCGAGGGACCCAGCAGGTTGTCCACCAACAGCCAACACCAATACAGGAACTGGAGATGGTCGCCGGGCATCAGGGGCACCCGCTCGTAGCCCGGCACCACGTGATAACCGTAAGGGATGCCCTCGCGCCAGAAGCGCCAGAGGGGATCGGTGTGCAGCAGGGCCAGTACGACCAAGCCCAGGGTCAGGAGCAAGAGCGAGGGCCAGGTCCGGGCCTTGCCCCGCCTGGCGTCCGGGTCTACCATGGCAGACTCCAGAAGCGGCCACCCTCGAAGGGGTCGTAGGTGGAGCCCTGACGGGGTTGGAGGCCATGCGCCAAACGCAGGCGGATCACCGGGGCCAGGGAGGTCCCGGGCTTGAGCGGACGCAGTTCGGCCTGGCCCAGGGGAACGCGATCCCGCTTGGGTGGCTGCCACCAAAGCTTCAGGGTCGCGCCGCCGGCCAGTTGCAGATAGCGCAGCTCGATCGCGTGCCAGCCCGGATCCAGGCGCAGCTTGCCCCAGATCTCGCGGGGCGGAGACTCGGTCATGTCGCGGGCCACCACCCGGCCGTCGATGATCACTTCCAGGCCGTCGTCCACCAACCCACCGATGCCGTGGGACCCCGCCTGGTCCACTTTGATCAGGCCGGTCCAGACCAGCAGGAAATAGCGTTGGCGTCCGCCGGGCAGGGAGGCCAGGTCGGGGAAGTCCCAGGCCTGGGTCTGACCCAGGTCCTGGCCAGGCCCCACTCCGTCCACCTGGGGGTGAAGACACGCGCCGAGGCCCCGGCCGGCCGGGTCCTGATGGTCCAGGAAGTAGGCCCGCACCGCCTCGGCGCCTTGGGCCGGCCGCCAGCCAAACCACCAGGCCAGGCCCAAGCCCATGGCCAGGGTCAGGGCCAGGCCCTTGAGCCAGGCCCGGCGGCCGCTGGGACGGCCCAGGCCCGACAGCTCCCAGGCGGTGGCCACCAGGAAGCGGCCCAGGCGTTGCATCCGGGGCCAAGGGTCCAGACCCAGGGTCCGCGCCCCCCGCAGCAAGGCTTCTCCCAGGAGCCAAAGCACCAGGGCTCCACCCAGGGGGCCCAGGCCCAGGCGCAGGAGGATTTCGCTGCGATTCAGGTCCCAGCCCTTGGCGTTGGCCATCTGGATCCAGGCCGCCTGGCTCAGCAGGCCCAGGGCCGCGCCAACCAGCCAGATCGGCAGCCGAGAGAGAATGAAACCGCTCATCGGAAGCCCTCCAGGTCGGAGGGATAGTCCACCGGCGGCCAGGTGCGCTCGAACAACAGGTAGTTACGGTCCAACTCTGGCCCCAGGGAGACCGGCAGGAAGATTTCCTCGGCGTTGCCGGTCAGGAAGGTCTCCACCCGTTCGCGTCCCTCGGGGCTGTTGTAGAAGACCGCCGCCCGCTCGGTGTTGGAACGGCTGGCGATGTCCGTGGCCTGGAAGATCCTCGGCCGGCCCTGGTAGAGGTTCAGGGCCAGATGCAGGGTGTGGTGCCAGTAGTCGCCGGTGGCCACCACCGGATAGCCGCGCCTCTGCAAAGCCTCGGCCAGCTCGGCGTGGTTCATCCAGGCGTCGGAGACGTGGTCCAGCAGGGGGCTGTCCCAGACCAGGGGGCGGCCGCCGCTGGTCAGGTGGCTATAAAAATAATTCACCCCCAGTCCGGTGAGGGACAGGCCCAGCCAGGCGGTCAGGACCAGCGCGGGCAGGACCTTCCACCGCCCCGGCGCCGCCCGCCAGAGGCGGAAAAAGGCCCGGGCCAGGACTATGGCGGCCAGGATGACAGCGTTGATGAAATAGCGTGGGTTGGCGGTGGGCGCTCCGATGGGGGCGATGAGCAGGTGCGCGCCCAGGGCGATCAGCGGGGTCAGGTCCAGCCAGGCCTGGCCGTCGCGCCGCCAGGCGGAGACCACCAGCACCAGCGCCGCCGCCACCACCACCCAGGCCAGGATCCCGTGGCCGTCCATGAGCAGTTGGCCGGTGTAGAGGCGGTAGACCACCTCGCCGTCCAGGGTCCGCCAGAAAATTTCAAGGAAACCTGGGAGATCCAGGAAGCGGGCCGGATTCAGGAAGCTCATGGGGTCCTGGTCGGGCAGGAGCATGCGGTTGATGGCGCGCGGCAGCATGGCCAGGACCATGCCCAGGCCCAGGCCCCAGGTCTGGGGGGCCAGGACGAACTTCATCCGGCCGATGACCAAGGCGGCCAGGCCCAGGCAGGCTGGGAAGACCACGAAGATCGAGTGGTTGAAAATGCCCATCCCCCAGATTAGGCCGGCGGCCACCGATAGCCCGGGGCGGGTGCGGCTGCGCGAGAACAGGTCCAGGCCCCAGAAGAAGAGCAGCGGCCCCAGGGAGGTGTAATCAAGGGGAATGCGCGCGAACATCACCCCGGCCGGGTAGACCGCCAGCACCAGGCAGGCGATGAGCGCCTGGGTGCGCCCCGCCTCGCGGACCAGAACCCGGTGGCAGAAGACCAGGGCCAAAAGGTTCAGCGCCGCCGCGCTGGCGGTCAGCACCCAGGGCGTCGCCCCCCAGACCAGGGTCGGCAGCGCCATCAGGTATTCGAAGAAGGGACCGTTGCGGGTGATCATGCCCTGGAAGGGGCGCGCGCCCTCGATGATAAGCTCGCTGCGCCAGATGTAGAAGGCCGACTCGCCGCTGATGCCCGGCACGGTGGGAGCCCAGAGCAGGCGCAAGACCCCGGCCAGGCCCAGCACCAGCAGAAAGGGCCATTCCCGGCGCAGGAAAAGGCGGGTGCGCGGCCAGTCGCGCAACCCCAGCCACCACAACCCCAGCCAGGCCAGGGGCAGCAGCCAGATCAAGGCCCGCCAGCGCTGCACCATGAAGCTCAGCTCGTCCAAGGCGGCGGGATCGGTGTTCGGGTCCAGGGGGGTCAGCCGGTTGTCGGGGATGGTCTCCAACTCCTGGCCGTCCGGAGGCAGCCAGTATAGGCTCAGATCAAGCGATTCAGTGCCTTGCACGTCCTCCAGGTCCAGCAGGTGGAGGCCGGGCTCCAGGTTGACCAGCACCTCGTGGGGCCGGGGGGGGCCGCCCACCCAGCGCTCCACCAGCCGCCGGCCGTCCAGCCGCAAGCGCACCGCCTCCGAGGCGTAGACCCCCAGCACATAGGGTCCAGGCTGGTCCACTCGCAGCAGGCCCACCCAGCGCCAGGCGAAGGGATAGAGTCGACGACCCTGGGGGTCGCGGTCCTGGTGCAGGCGCGGCGTGGGATGGATGGAGGTCCGGGCCGGGCCGGTCTGGAAGGGGTTGTCGTAAAGCCAGACCTGCATCCCTTGCCGGTCGGCCAGGGCCTGTCGCCGGCCGAAATCCACCACCGCCTCTCCCACCTGGCCGGACCGCCAGAGGGCAAACCCCAGGCAGACCAGCAACCCGGCCAGGAGAATTAGCCATTTGCGAGTCGGGACGGCTCCGGCTTTCATGGCACTCTGGGCAAAATAGTTGGCCTTGTCGCAGGGTTGGATGCTTCGGAGGCTGGACGAAGTTTATAACACCCCCCCCACCGGGTCAACCGTGGCCCGCCTCTGGCGGCTATCCCCGCCGACCGCCCAGCTTGCCCGCGTAGTGGCGCAGGACCTGGACCTTGCGCGGGTGGCGGGCCAGCCAGGCCAAAAGATGCCAGGGCGCGCTCAGGGCCGAGTTCTTGACCTCGCATTGGGACCAGCAGGTGCAGTCGGCCAGCTCGCGGCGCAGCTTCCAGGTCGCCGCCGCGTCGGCTATGGCCCGGAAGGTCTGTTCGCGCAGGTTGCCCAGGGGTTGGGAGATCAGGTTGCAGATGGTGACGTTGCCCTCCGGGGTCAGGAAATAGCTGGTGAAGCCGGCGTAGCAGGGCAGGGTGCGCCGCGCCCCGTCTAGTTGCGCCCGCACGTTGTCCATGTAGTAGTGATGCGGCCAGCGCTCCAGCACCCGGCGCAGGGCCGCCTTGTCCTCCGGCCCCAGCTCGTCGGCCCGGCCGCTGTTGTGGAAGTTGCCGCCCCGCTCCTGGAGGTTGCAGGAGAAATCCACTCCCATTCCGGCCAGCAGCTCGGCCACCGGCTGCACCTGGTGGTGGTTCAGCCGTCCCACGGTCAGGCCGCTGGTCACCGTGAAACCCAGTTCCTGCGCGCCCTTGATGGTGGCCATGGCCTTGGCGAAGGCCCCCGGCACCCCCCGCACCTGGTCGTGGACCCCCTCCAGGCCGTCCAGACTGACCGAGAAGACCAGCTCCGGGAAGAACCGCCTGATCTCCGCCAGGGCCTTCAGGATGCGCTCGGTCAAAAGCCCGTTGCTCACCAGGGACATCCGCGCCCGGGGCAGCCGCTGGTGCAGCAGCCGCACCAGGTCCACCAGGTCCTCGCGCAGGAAGGGCTCGCCCCCGGTCAGCCCCACCTTCTGCACCTGGC
Organism: Desulfarculus sp.; assembly: GCA_020216805.1. Lineage (GTDB taxonomy): Bacteria > Desulfobacterota > Desulfarculia > Desulfarculales > Desulfarculaceae > JACRDC01. Next base: position 12,198 of record JAIWNN010000083.1, read on the forward strand.
CGAAAAACTCGGCGTCGCGCTCCAGGATGCCGGCCAGCTCCGCCAGCGACAGCTCCCCGGCCACGCCCGCCGGGTTGATCTCCTTGGCCTTCCAGGTGTCGCACATCACGCAGCGGGCGTTGCAGCGCCAGGTGACGGCGTAGTCCAAAAACAGCGGGCGCACCAGGCGGCCCCGGCGGCGCATCAGGGCCAGATAGGGCTGGCGGGCGGTGGCCTTGAGGGCCGCTGGCAGCATTCCCGGCATGTTTGTGTCCATCCTCCTGGGGCTCGTCTAGAACCACTACACGCCGGCCGCCCGGCCGTCAAGCCCGGGCCGGCTTGACAACCCGCCGCGCCCACGGCATTTTTGGAGGCCAACCCCCTTGCCCTCGGAGTCTCGCCCATGGCCGCCGCCAACCCCGCCCCCTCCGTCCGGGGGCCCGTCCCCGCCCGCCAGGTCAGCGTGGTGCTGCCCACCTACAACGAGGCCGGCAACATCGCGCTCCTGATGCAAGGCCTCCTGGACGCCCTGGGGCCGGAGGTGGAGATCATCGTGGTGGACGACGCCAGCCCCGACGGCACCGCCCAGGCGGTGCGCGATTTTTCCGCCGACCACCCCCAGGTCCGCCTGGTCTATCGTAGCGACGAGCGCGGGCTGACCTCGGCCATCTGGCGCGGCATCAGCGAGAGCCAACGCCCGGTGGTCGGCTGGATGGACTGCGACCTCTCCATGCCCCCGGCCGATTTCCCCCGCATCCTGGCCGCCCTGGCCGATCACGACCTGGCCCTGGGCTCGCGCTACGTCCCCGGCGGCGGCGACCAGGGCCACGGCTGGCTGGGCCGGGTCCTCTCCCAGACCATCTGCCGCCTCTCCCGCCTGCTGTTGGGCGGCCGGGTCCTGGACCTCACCAGCGGCTTCATGGCCGTGCGCCGTTATGTGCTGGACGAGCTGGGCCTGCGCGGCGACTACGGCGAATACTGCATCGACCTCATCCACCGCGCCCAGAAACGCGGCTTCTCCGCCGTGGAAGTCCCCTACCTCTGCGTCCCCCGCCACAGCGGCCAGTCCAAGACCAGCGTCGGTCTCATGGGCTTCCTGCGCCGCGGCCCCGGCTACCTGGCCACCGTCCTCCGCCTCTGGCGTCGCGAAGGCCGCGTGAGGGGGTAGGAGGGGGAGGGATGCGAAGAATGTGGGGGGAACCTTTTTCTTTGGGGGCCAAAGAAAAAGGTTCCCCCCACACCCCCCTCCCAAAAGAAAACCGCTTTGGGGGATGCGTGTTAACGAAATGTTTTAATTTTTTGATTGTCATTGCGAGCGCAGCGAAGCAATCTCCGGATTCTTCATCCTTACCCGCTAGTTGGCCGGCGACAGCAGCAGCCGGGTGACGCTCCAGTGGTGCACCGGGTCGCTCCCGGTCTGGGTCAGGCGCAGGCGGCGCACCGCCAGGGGGGTGAAATGGGCCTCCACCGGACCTCCCCGGCGCAGCACCCGCTCCCCGCCCCAGACCGGGACTCCGTTCACCAGGTTCAGCCCGGCCGGGGTCAGCCAGGGGCCGTCCTCGCCCGCCGTCTCCACCCGCAGGCCACGGGGCCAGTCCAGATCGTAGAACCCCGCCTCCAGCTTGAACCCCCGCAGGAGCATGGTTTGGCCCAAGTCCACCTCCAGCCATTGCCCCGGAGCCTGCGGCTGGCCGGTGTGCCAGCGCTTCTGGCCGTCACCGGAGAGCGGCAACTCCGCTAGCTCCGGGCGCAGCGAGGCCCGGGCCGTGGCGCCCGGGGGCGTCCGGATCCAGACCGGGGCCGGGGGCGGGGCGAGGTTGCCTACCAGGAGCCAGCCCCCACGGGGACTCAGGCGCGGCGGCTCGGCCAGGCGACCCTCCAACTGGCCCTGGCTGGCCGGCCAGTTCTCGGCCGGCAGACAGAGCAGGGCGCGCGGGCCCAGCCGCAGGTCTAGGCGCTTCAGCGAAGGCCCCCGTTCGCCCGGCAGTTGGGGTTCCTCCAGGCCGGCCTTGTCCGGGGCCACGCGGGCCAGCACCGGCGGCGGGGCGTAGATCGGCCCGGCCGGGGAGCGGCCCAACTCCCGGGCCAGTTCGTCCGGGCTGGGCGCGGCCGAGGCCGGACCCACGGCCTGGTGGATGAACAGCTCGGCGACCGACCACCAGGAGCTCAGGCGACCGCTGGTCTGCACGATTTCCACATAGCGGGCCGCCTGGGGCGCGAAGACGATCTCCATCCGCGCCGGTTGCACCCGGATCAGGGGCCGGTCCAGGCTCCAAAACAGGGGCGCGAAGGGCGCGTCGTGCCGGGCCGCCTCGCGCCAGGTCAAGCCATCGGCCGACAGCCGCACCCGCAATCCGCCTGGGAAGTCCTCGTATTTGCCCGGCATGATCTCCAGGCGGCAGAGGTCCTCCCGCACCCGGCCCAAATCCACCAGCAGGCGCTGGCCCGGCTGCTGCGGCGTTCCGGTGGTCCAGCGGGTGCCCAGATCCCGGTCCCAGGCCCGCTCCGCCCCCGGCTGGGGGCTGGTCCAGTCCCAGGGATTCAGCTCCCTGGTGGCCGGCTGGGAGCGCGTGAAACGGTCGAAGACGGTGTAGCGACCAACCGTGGTGGCCCGCGCCCGGATGCCGGCCAGCTCCAGGCTGCGGGCGAAATCCACCGCCCGGCTGGAGAGCACGTAGGTGGGCTGGTCCGCCGCGTCGGCCAGGCGCAGGTGGCGCGGGAAATGGTTCTGCACCTGGTCGGCGAAGGTCACCCGTCCCTCGGCGGCCAGGGTCAGGGGCAGGGCGTCCCAGAACCATTGCGCATAAACATGGCGGCGCTGGTGGCGCTCCAGCCAATGCACCACCTCGATCTCCATCTGCCGCCGCGAGGCGTAGACCTCGGCCTGGCCGGGTCGCGTCACCGGGGCCAGGGTCAGGCTGCCCCAAAGGTTGAAGCCCAGGGCCAGGGCCAACAGGCCCCAGGTCAGGAACCGCCAGCGGCCCCGAAACAGGGCCAGCATCCCGCCCGCCAGGAGCGGCAGCACCGCGAAAAGCGGGCTCAGGTGCCGCCAGGTGTTCTGGCCGTGGGCCCCGCTGAATAGCCAAAAAGCAAAGAAGATCGGCAGGTAAAGCAGGCTGGTCCTCAGCAGGAGACCCGGCCCGGCCTGACGGGAGACAATCTCCCGCCGCCAACGCCAGATCAGGGCCGCCAGGCCGCCGCCCCAGGCCAGGGCCAACAGCCAGCGCAGACCGTCCCACCACGCCGGACCAGGCAGACTGCCGGGAGGAAGCGTCCCCAGGACCAGGGGCAGGCCCACGGTCCAGAGGTCGCGCCAGCCGGCCAACAGGTCCACCCTTCTGCCCTGGCCCAGCAGGATGTCCTCGCTCAACAGCCCCTGGGGCAGGGAGATCAGCCACAGGGGCAGGCCGCCCAGGACGAAGCCCGCCCCGGCCCAGACCAGGTGGCGGCCCCAGACCAGGCGCGGGTTGACAATCAGGATCAGCAGCGCGCAGGCGGCGATGGCCGGCAGCATCAGGAGATGGCACCACAGGCCCAACCCGGCCAAAAGCCCCAGCCAGAAGGCAGTGGACCGGCCGGCCCGGGAGTCGGCGGCGGTCTGGCGCAACAGGCGCGCCGCCAGGCCGAAGCAGGCCAGGGCCAGGAAGGGGACCTCGATGTAGGCCCCTTTGGGCTCCCAGCTCTGTTGCATCAGGAACCAAGGGCCCAATCCCGCCCAGGCCATGGCCATCAGCCCGCCCGCCGGACCCAGCTCGGCCCGGGCCAGCCGCCAGGTCAGCCAGACCAGGGCCAGGGAGAACAGCTCCGGGACCAGGCTCAAAACCCGGGGGCCGGGGCCGAAGACGGCGAAGAGCGGCGCGGCCAGCCAGGCCTCCAGGTTGCCGCCGAACAGCTCGCCCGAGAAGAGGAAATGCCAGCGGCCGGCCAGGATGTCCAGGGCCTGGACCCCCCACATGGCCATGTCGCCGTCCAGCTCCGGCAGCCACCAGTACAGGGCCCTGAGGCCGGCGGCCAAGAGCAGGATCAAAAAGGCCAGCCAGCCCTGGCCGGCCAGGGCGGCGGCGGGCGGCGCGACCGGCGCGACCGGCGGGGCCGGGACTCCGACCGGTTCCGGCTGG